>NZ_JACADT010000001.1:0-64951 GCF_013421635.1 Streptomyces sp. UH6
GACGTGCTGCGCCTGCTCGCGGAACCAGCTGGCGCCATCGGCCACTGGAGCGAACGGGTCCTCGCCCGCTCCCTGCTCGCCGCCGCCGACCACGCGGGCCGCCGCGTCCAGGAGTACACCGACGACCCGACGAACACCCCCTCGCAACTCGCTGCCGGGGCACGCCGCGCACTGGCCGACCTCCGCGCCGTCCGTACGCGCTGGGAGCACGCCACCGAGCAGGCCCCGCCGCCTCAGCGGCCACGCCTCGCCCCCACCACCCGCGCCGGCCCGCCAACTACCGCGTCCCCGCGCCCCGCCCGGACCACCCGATAGCACCCCGCACACACCGGTGGCCGGACCTCACAGGTCCGGCCATCGGTGCAGGAGATGACAGCGCACATGACACCCCAGCCCATTGACGCCCGAGTCAGCCTCGACACACACCCCTCCCACCCCAGTGCCGTGACCGCCCTGCTCACCGGCTCACAGTCCGACGCGGCCCGGTCTGAACTGGAGAGCGCCGGCTGGGAGTACGTGACGGCGCGCACCTGGGTCCTGGCCCGCATCGATCACGAGGAGCCCTACTGGGCCGAGCAAACCGCTCAGAAGCTGACGGCCAGCGGGATCACCGTCGACATCACCCCCCGACTGCGGGAGGCCATCGACGAAGAATGGACCTGGGCCAACTACCCGATGCCCTGGTGCACCCGCACCGAGATCCGGGAAGTCTCCGACGAAGCCCAGAAGATCTACGACGACATCCGCCACGGCAGGCTCCTCATCCACGCCCACGCCCCCGACGGCCACACCACCGTCGCCGTCGGCACCTGCCCCGACACCGGCAAGAGCGTCTATCTGCACGGGGAGAACCACCTGCGGACGGTCGCCTCCAGCTACGAATCGCCCACCCAGGCCCTGGCCGACTTCCAGAAGTACCACGGCTCCGAGATGCGCCTGGGCCCCGCGCCCCAGACCAGCACCGAACGCGCCGCCGAAGAAGCCCGCACCCTGCTCTCCGTCACGAGAGTCGAGAGCGAACCGAACCACGGCGAGCCGGAGACCGTCCCGGCCTACGCAGCCGATGCCGGCGACGACGCCCTCCTCGACGCGTTCCTCGACACACACCGCGACTGGCAGAAGTGGAGGACCTGGTCGGACGACACGACCCACGCCATCCACGAGGACCAGACCCTCCGCATCGAACGCGTCCACGAAACCGCCGCCCACGAAACCGCGTGGACCGTGGCCGCCTACGCCACCCCCATCTCCGAGCGCGCCTGGGTACTCACCGCGACCGGCGGAACCCCCGCACCCGTGCTGCAGGAACTGCTGGACCACCTCGCCGACAACGCCAACCGGAACACCAACACCAGGATCGACGAGAAAACGGTTACCGCCGCCACCCAGCCCCTCATCGAAGCCGGGTGGAAGCACACCATGGACGGCCGAGGGATCTGCTGGACATCACCCCGCGGCGACGCTGCCGTCAAGTTCGACGCCTTCGCCGCCCAGCACCCCGACAAGGCCCTCACCACCTGGACCGCCTGGGCCAGCGCAGGCCCTACTCAGCTCCTCTGGACCCTCACCGCCTCCACGCACACGCCGACACCGCTCCTCGCCGCCCTCACCGAAACCCTCGCCACCGGCACCGGCACCCGCAGCCGCAGCACCCGTTACGCAAGCCTGAGCGCCTCCACTTCGGTCATCCCAGACGCGCACGCGGCTCCAGGCCCCAGCCTGAGCAAGGCAGCGCCCACTTGTCCGCCTACGGGGGCCGGGCGACGAGGTCGCTGATCCGTCAGCCTCAGCGGAAGGCCCCGCTCGCGCACCACCATGCACCTCGAGGCCGAGTGGCGGCGTCACACGATCAAGCTGCCGTGTAGCTCGCGCGGAAGAGGTCAAGGGCACGGTCCAGGTCCCGCTCGCTGCGCAACTGCACCTCCAGGTCTCCCCTGCCGTGGTGTCCGAGCCCTGTCACGTCCCGGGTGAACCCGGGTGAGAGGTCCACCGTCTTCGGGTCCGCCTTCAGGTAGACCAGCACCTTGGCCTGCTGGGGCGGCGGCAGGCAGGCGAAGTTCCGCAGCCGCTGGTAAGCCGTGTACGTCTTGCGCTGGACCCGGGTGACACCGTCCCCAAGGCCGCACAGGACCTCGTCGGCGGCCAGGGCCAGCTCAGCCATGGCACCGGTCTGCTTCCGCGCCGCCGGCAGCACGCCCGTACCCCGGCGAGCCCTCCTGCCCAAGTTCCGCTGCCCGGTGACCGAGGCCACGGTCTCAAGCCCGATGAGGTCATTGCCGAAGTACCGGTAGCGGACGAGGTCGATACTCCGCCGGTACTCGCGTATGGCGTGGGCGTCGTAGCGGCTGAAGTCCCCGGCAATGCAGATCAGCCGAGGCGCGCTCCACAGGATGTGAGCCGCGGCCTGTGCTCCGAGCCGATCGCGAACCAAGCTGTCGAAGACACGCCTGTGCGAGGTCAGCCACGCCATGTAGTACAGGCCCTGGTTGATCACTCCGGCATCCGTGCCGCGCTTGTACTCGACGATCACCGGCGCCCCGTTCTCGTCGATCCCCAACGAGTCGATCCGCCCTCCGTCGACGCAGTCGATGACGTACTCGCTCGCCAGGAACCTGACCCCCAGCAGCGCCTCCATGTGCGTCTCGACGAAGCGCTGCACATCTGCCTCGACCTCGGCAAGACGAGGCTGCACCTCAATCACGCGGCAATTCGTCATATCCGTGCGGAACAGCTTCAGGCCCGACACCTTCCCCTCCTCGGCTAAGGGATCACTCAACGCCCCACCGGCTCGGGATATTTCCGCGCACCGGGCTGGAGTGTAAGGATGGTGTGCGAAGGCGCTGCCGGGCCGCTGCACGGCGCCGGTGTCCCACGGCTCAACGAGATCGACAGATCCCACATACGTCCCACAGAACCAGTGACGGCTAGTCAGGACGCTACGTCTGCCCAGGTCAGCGACCCCTCATCGGAGATCGGCCAAGCGCCTTCTAAGCGCTTGGCCGCAGGTTCGAGTCCTGCCGGGGGCGCAACACCGGGACCCTCCTTCGGGAGGGTCCTTTTTGCTGGTCCGGGGCGGTTTTCGGTCCGGGGGGTGGGGGTGCTCGGGGGCAGCCCGTGGATGGCTTGATCTGTCCGGCTGAAACCGGCCAAGGGCGGCCTCCGGCGACCGTTCGACCCAAAAACGGCCCGAAGTTTTAGGCCGCCCACTGCCCGCTTCACTCCGCCCCACTCGCTCTTCCCTGTCGGTCAACCCCGGGCTGGACGACCGTCAGTCGTCCCTGGACTCCCGCGGGCAGGCAGGAACGCTGCACGGGGTACGGCGAGGCGAGCGAGGAGGCGAAGATCGCGACGAGGTCATGCGGCACGCTGCTGCTGAAGGTGGTGCACCACAGGTACGGATCCCCGACGACGGGCTCCGCCCACGCCTGTCAGCCGAACCTTCCGGGCCGCGGGTCGGCATCGCGGACGAGCAGGGGCACCTCCTCTAAGGAGATGCCGGCCGAGAGTCCGGGAGCGAGGGCAGCCGTGTGCGGACGGTCGATGTCGCGAGCCCACCCCTGGGCGCAGACCGCCGCTACGACGGTCTCGGGACTGTCGAAGGAGCCCGCCGATTCCGAGCGGGCGTCGAGGGCGAGAAGGAAGTCGGTCAGCGCCTCATGGGGGACGCCGGCGGTGAAGTACGCGTTCCATTCCGTCAGCGCGCTGGTCGGACGGGTCCGGGCCGAGACCTGCCAGGCAACCGGAAGGTCTCCCAGTTCGAAGGAGCAGGCGGCGCGCGTCCACTCGGCGCCGCACAGCCCGTCGGGGCTTGTTGTAGAGGAGGGTGTCACGGGCGGTCGGCCACATCCGCCAGCAAGCGGACGTGGGGACCACGCCCACCTGGTCGGCGAGAGCCTCATCGTCGCCTGCCAGGTGGCGAGGGGTGACCCAGTAGATCGGGTCGGGGAGGAAGGAGTCATCGTGGTGCTGCCGGTACAGGGCGCCTCCATGCCGCTGAGGTTCTGGGCGGTCGTCTACATTGACATGGCCGCAGGGACGTCTCCAATCCCTCGGGCTTCTTCCCTGTCTGCCTCCGGCGAACTGGCACGGCAGAAGGGCCCGGCCGTGGCCGAGCCCCTCTGATCCGGTATCGCGGCCCTCTCAGCGCCTGTCGGCTGTGGGCGTGATGATCCGCCGCATGACCACCTGGCTCGCCAGCACCGGCTTCGCCCGCTACGCGCTCATCCCAGAGGCGCTGCTTCCGACATGGGAAGGGACCGAGGCGGACGAGGTGATCGACGAGTACGTGGCGGCCCTGCGCCTGGCCGGTACGCAGCGACGCCCCGGCCAGGCCAGATCCTCTCCTACCCTCGGTTCATCTAGCGCTTGGGGAGCAGGGAGTTGAGTCGCGTGAACAGCTGGTCGGCGCGCGTGATCGTTGCCGCGTCGATGCGCGGGGCGAGCGCTGCCTGTTCGCGGAGGAGAACGGCAGCCGGCTTGTAGTGGTTGAACCGAGTGGCAATCTTGCGCTTCTTGAACACCGTCTCGATCTGCCGGACGACGCGGGGGTCCTTGGCGTTGAGTTCCGCGGTGTCGATCGGGGTGGTGAGCTGGTCCGCGTAGGCACGGTTGACGAGGTCGAGGTAGAAGTCGCGGTCGAACAGGTCCTCGACATCTGCATCACCCGTGCCGGTGAACTCGCTGATCTCGACGAGGCCGTTCTTGGCAAGCTGGTTGTTGTCCCGGAGGCGCTGGACGGCCCCGACGTCCTTGGTGCTGGAGTCGACAAGGACGGCGACGTTCAGCTTGTTCGCGCCCAGCAGGGTCACGAAGGTAGACAGCTTGCCGGAGCCACCGATGGGGGTCTTCACCCAGCGAGGATCGAGTCCGGTGGAGCCGTTTGCCTCGGCGACGTCGGTGAGGACATCGAGGTAGATCAGGTCGCTCGGGCCTTCGAGGAGCAGGGTGTGCTCGCCCACAAACAGCGTCTGGGTCATCTCGACACCCATCGCGGTCAGGAGCGGGAAGGCGGTGTCCTCGTCGGCCTTGAAGATCTCCGAGGAGACCTTCGCTCCGCCGCGCTCCAAGTCCATGACCGTCCTGACCCTCTGGAGGTTGTCGGGGTCAACCATGAACGGGGAGTGGGTGGTGTAGAGGACCTGGTGCTTGGGGGCAAGGCGCTCGTCGATGAGACGGAGCAGGTCCTCCTGGGCCCGGCCATGAAGGGACAAGCCGGGCTCGTCCAGGAGGAGAATCAGGTCAGTGCTGCCCGCCGCTTCCAGCTCGTTGAAGTAGGCGAGGAAGGAGAAGAACCACACGAAGCCGCGGGACCGCTCGTCGAACGGCACCGAGGCGCGGTGCCGGGTGTTGAAGACGCGGACCTGTAGGATCGGTCCCTCGTCGAAGGGCGGCAGGGCTCCGGTCTCAGGGGCCAGGACCTTCAGCTGCACTTCCAGCTCGGTGTTCTGCGACCAGTAGTCGAAGACCTCGTCCGAGATGACATTGCCGGAGTTCTCCAGTTCCCGGATGAGCCGTTCGTGCTGGTCGGAGTCCTGGAACTCCTCCGGCGAAACTCCCGCCATGTCCAGCAGGCTCAGCAGAGCCCGCTCACCGCGCGTAATATCTCCGGACGCTCGCCGCCGGATCAGATCGGGCAGGGCGACCTTGCCCGGCATCGTGTCGTAGTCCGCGAAGTAGACGAACTTCGGCATCGACGGGCTGGCGTACTGGTCGATGAGGTGACACCCGAGACTGCCGTTACGCCAGCCGCGGATGCGGTCGGCCAGCGCGGTGGCGTCGGACGGAAGCTCATCCAGTTCGTCGAAGGCATCGAGGAGGTCCGCGACGGTCTTCGCACTCCCGAGGGCCTTGGCGGCTGCAGCCGGAAGGTCCAGGGCGGAGCGCAGGTGGTTGACGACCTCGGACTCGTCGTGGGAGAAGGTGAAGGTCTTGGTGTTGTCGCGGTAGCCGATGACGACGTCGAACTCGGGGCTCTTCATGGCTTTGGGGCCGAGCTCCTCCGCGATGGCCTTCATCTCCGCGTCGTCGAAACGGAACGTGGCCCGGACCACGGGGATCTTCTGGCCGGCCGGGATCTGCTTCCGCTCGCGGGTCTTGCGGGCGGGGAAGTCGACCACCTCGTCGAAGGTGGCGGCCTCCACGGGGTTGAGCCGGAAGAGCGCCTGGAGGAGG
The DNA here is from genome assembly GCF_013421635.1 of Streptomyces sp. UH6. Taxonomy (NCBI): domain Bacteria; kingdom Bacillati; phylum Actinomycetota; class Actinomycetes; order Kitasatosporales; family Streptomycetaceae; genus Streptomyces; species Streptomyces sp. UH6. Next base: position 6,172 of record NZ_JACADT010000001.1, read on the forward strand.
GTCGTCTTGCCCGACTCGTTCTTCCCGACGAGGCAGGTGACGTCTTCCTCGATGTCGAATATGTCGGAGTCTTCGACGGACCGGTAGTTGGTGATGTGTGCCTTGATCAGGTGCATCTTGCCTGGTGGGTCCTTCCTCACGTGTGCGCGAGGCCCGGCGTGCCAGGTCGAGAGGCGGTGGTCACAACAGCGCGGCACTGGGTGCCTTCGGCGTTGCGTTCGAGGTATGTTCCAGATGCCAATCAGGAGAGACCCCGGTGCCCGTCGACCTCGACGCTGCCGGGGTCCTCTTTGAGCTAGATCTGAGGGTAGCGCCCGTCTCTGACAACTCCGCTCGACTTGTCTCCCTGTGGCCTCACCGTGCTGCAGGCCGCGGTTGGGTCGGGGAGGCCCCGGAGGTTGTCGGGCCTCTCGGCCAGCTGAAGGCGGAGCTGGCGGTTCTCCATCACGACCTAGTGCAGTGCGCCGACGAGTACCTCGTTGTCGGCCTTGAGCCGGTCGTTCTCCTTCAGTGCTTCGGCTCGGAGTTCCACGACCTCAGCCACCACGCCGCGCACTGGAGGCAGCCCTGGGAGCCGGGGAGCCGACGCCTGCGGGGAGTGTCTGGGGTCCTTCGATGCGTCGCTGGAGCTCGGCGATCTGGCCGGTGATGCAGCGGGCGTAGGTGGAGAGCAGGACAGGGACGCTGTTGCCCGCCCAGTCGGCGAGGGAGCGCTTGTCGACGGCGCCGGACGTCTTCGGGGCGGTGTTCTCGCCCTTCCCCTTGGGCATGGGGTTGGACTGGAGGACGTTCTGGCGGACGACTAGAGCGTGTCTCTTTGATCGGTTGGTCAGTTGATCGGATGTGTCCGTCCGATTAGTGATCACTGATGCGATGTGGGACCGGATCGAGCCGCTGATGCCGGCCGATCCGGTCCGTGGTCGGCGATGGGCCGACCACCGCCGGACCCTGGAGGCCATCGCGTGGAAGTACCGCACCGGCTCGCCCTGGCGGGACCTGCCGGACGAGTTCGGCTCGTTCCAGACTGCTCACAAACGGCTGATCAGGTGGGCCGTGGATGGAACCTGGGAACGCATCCTCGCCGCAGTTCTGGCAGCGGCCGACGCCGCTGACGACATCGGCTGGACCGTCTCGGTGGACTCCACCGTCTGCCGGGCCCACCAGCACGCCGCAGGAGCCAGGAAAAGGGGGCGCCGGGCCGGGTCGAACCTGACGACCACGCCCTCGGACGCTCCCGCGGCGGCCTGAGCACGAAAGTCCACCTTGCCAGCGACAGCCGTGCACGGCCCCTGGCCCTTCGCGTCACCGCAGGCCAGGCGGGCGACGCCCCTGCCTTCGAGACCGTCATGGCAGGCATCCGTGTTCCGCGAAACGGACTCGGAAGACCGAGGACTCGGCCGGAGGCCGTCCTGGCGGACCGCGCGTATTCGTCCCGCGCGATCCGGAAGCACCTCCGCCGACGCGGGATCCGCGCTGTCATCCCCCAGCCGTCCGACCAGGTCGGCCACCGCCTGCGGCGAGGCAGCGCTGGCGGTCGCCCACCAGCGTTCGACGCCGAGGCGTACAAGCAGCGCAATGCCGTCGAGCGGTGCATCAACCGACTCAAGCAGTGGCGCGGCCTGGCGATGCGAACGGACAAGCTCGCGATCGCCTACCAGGCCGCACTCCACCTCGCCGCCATCCTCATCTGGACAGCCGCTTGACCGCCGAAGCACCTTCCCCGCGAAGATGGCCACATGGACGATCTTGTCAAGTTCCTCGTCGCACGCATCATGGACGACAACCACGCCTACGCCTACGTGGCCGACACCCTGGGCGGCGAGGCTCTTCTCGACAGCCATCTCCCCATGCTCGACCTGACCGAGCAACTGGCGAACGACTACAAAGCCATGGGCCCCTCGGACTCCCGCTCGACCGGGCTGGCATACGCGCTGCGAGTCCTTGCCCAGTCATACGCCGAGCACCCCGCCTACCAGCAGGAATGGCGCCCATAACCTTTCAAGGAGACAGGCCCTAGTTGTATGAGGTCTGGACGTTCGTGACGCCGTCTCGCAGCCGAGTTACCGGCGGCCGTCCGGCTGCAGCGCCGTGTGGGCGGTGGTAGTTGTAGTGGATGTTCCAGACAGTGAGAGCGTCGCGGCGTTGTTCCTCGGACAACCAGGTGCGGGCGTAGAGGAACTCTTCGGAAAGGATCCGGTTGTACCTTTCCACCTTCCCGTTGTGGCGGGGCGTGTAGGGCGTGATCCGCTGGTGTCGCGACCCAAGCAGCGCCCGCGAGAACGCCTCGGCGCGGTAGCAGGCTCCGTTGTCGGTGACGATGCGCTCGATGCGGGTGATCCCGGGCGCGGTGAACCATGCGCGGGCCCGGTGCATGAACGCGATCGCGGTGGTGGCCTTCTCGTCGGCCAGTGCCTCGGTGTAGGCGAGGCGGGAGTAGCCGTCGACAGCGGAGTGGAGGTAAACGTAGCCCCCGCGTTTGGTCTTTCTCTTGCTGCGCTCGGCGCTCTTGGCCTGGTCGCTGCCACGACCGTGGACGCGCCATCCGCCGCCGTCGGGGATCCGTCCGACCTTCTTCACATCGAGGTGGATCATGTGGCCGGGCCTGCGGGCCGTGATCTTGCGAGGCTCACGGTTTGAGTTACCGTTCGGGTCGATGAACTTGCGGCGATTCAGCCCGAGTGCGAGCAGGTGGCGAGAGACCGTGCGACGGCTGATGTCGGTTCCCTCGGCTTGGAGTTCGAAGGCGATCCGCGAGGCGGACCACTTCATCGTGCGGCGTAGGTCCTCAATCCGTGCCACGACGTCAGGGACGGTGGCGGTCGGCTGGCGGCGAGGGGTTGAGGAACGATCCAGGAGGCCGAGATCTCCGTGCTGCCGGTGCCGGTTGACCCACTTCGATGCGCACGCGCGAGAGATGCTCATCTCGGCGGCAACGTGTGCGATAGGCCGGGTCTAGCAGCGTTCGACCAGACGCCGGCGACCTTCGAGTGACAGCGGTGCGTTGCGATGAACCATCCGGGTTAGCGTGCGGCGGGGCGCATCGCGGCTGCCGTGTCTGCTGCGACGGTGAGCGCGTCGGTGAGCGGTCGGTCGAGTAGTTGCACGAGGTCGGGGCTGGTGTTGCTGAGGAACCCGTGGCGGACGCTGCTCGCAATCGAGGCGAGCATCGGCGGCTGGAACGGCAACAGGCCGCTATCGGCGAGCAGTCGCTCGCGGTACTGGCCCAGCGCGATCGTTCGGTGAGCGACGTCGAGCCGTTGGACGATCCCGGCCACGGTGATCGGTTCGCCGACCAGGTCGTAGGTCTTCCCCGCGTGCACGGTCGGATTGCTGGCCACGATGGCTGCCGCGGCGGCCAGGTCGGCCCGCGCGACCGCAGAGAGCGCCCCCTCGCCGAACGCTGATTCGAGGCCCTCGGATGTCCAGGTCAGCAGCGCACCGAAGAGCTCGGCGTAGAGCCCGTTGCGCAGGATCGTCCACACGAGTCCGCTGGCCTTGACCAGCTGCTCAGTGGCCCGGTGGGCGAGCGCGAACCCAAGGTGGTCGCCGGCCCCGGTCAGGCTGGTGTAGACCACATAGGTGACACCGTCACGCACCGCAGCGTCGAGGACGGCCCGGTGACGAGCCACAACCTGGTCGTCCTCGGCGTACCCCGCCGACACCAGGACCAGCGTGGAAACGCCGGTGAGGTCGAGGGTTGCGGGGTCATCGAAGTCGAGGCGTCGTTGTCCGTAGCCGGGCGATCGACTCCCGCCTACTGCGGGGGCGTCGCGCTCGGCCAACTCCTGAAGTGTGAGGGAAGCGAGCTGTCCGTTAGCGCCGGTCACCAGGATCATTGTGGTTCTGTCTCCTACCGTGGTTCTCTTTAGTAACTACGGTGAGATCTTGAACCGGCCTCGGTCGGTTCACAAGGAGGCAGTTTCGTGTCAGTGACGCACACCGAGGTAACCGCTGGGCCCGCAGAGCTGGAGCCGTGCGGGCAGCCAGACCACCCCGATTGCGGGATCCGTGACGTCCTCGATCGGGTCGGGGACAAGTGGTCAGTCCTCGTGATCGTCGAACTCGCCAACGGGCCGCGCCGTTTCCGGCAACTCCAGCGGGCCATCGACGGGATCTCCCAGCGAATGCTGACCCTCACAGTGCGCCGCCTGGAGCGAGATGGTCTGGTGCTGCGGACCGTGTATCCGACCGTGCCAGCTCAGGTCGACTACCGACTCACGGAGACCGGAGCGAGCCTCACCCATCTCGTCAAGGCGCTGACCGACTGGTCGTTGGAGCACCGCGACGGCATCGCCCGTGCCCGCCAAGCCTACGACGACCAGCACCCCGAGAACGAGATCCGATGACTACGGGAGCGTCAACAACCTGCTGACCCGCAACAGTTAGTGGTGAGGATTCCGGCGTAGACGTGGCGCAGCTCGGTACCGACCGAGAGGGTGTCCCACCGCGGGTGCCGGTAGATGTTGACGAGGGCGAGGCTCGCGCGGTCCCGCAGTGCGACGGGGGCGGTGAAGTTCGGGCTGACGGTGGCGTGGCACAACAAGGGAGGTGCGTGGCTGTACGTGCTGCGTGCGGGCGACAAGCGGCACGAGGACTACGCGCCTCTGCCGAAGGTAGGCACGTGACCCGTGGCCTAAAATAGAACGTGCGAACGATGCCCCGTCTCGTCTGGAGCTGCTGCGGTTCACCCGCCGCGTCGTGGAGCAGCAGGCCGCGGTGGTCTGGCCCAGATCGACGGCTGGATCGCTGCGGAGGAGCGGCGCCAGGCGGCGAGGGAGCGGGCCGCGGCGGAGCGTGCACCGGCCGGTGACTGGCTGATCGAGCGGGAGCTGAACGGGCAGCACAACGGGGCTGTCTACGTGCACGTCGGTGGCTGCTGGGATGCAGGGAAGAGAGCCCGGTCGGCGAGTCGGGACGCGACGGTTCGCGCGCTGACCGAGGGCCTCGAGCCCTGCCCGCAGTGCCGGCCGGATACCGAGTTGGGCGTCCGGGACTGACGCGCGAGAGCCCCCCACCGTTTCAGGTCGGTAGAGGGCTCTCGCGTACGCTCTCCCCCCACTTGCCGTGCTGTCGGTGAGGGTTACCCATCCGGAGCCGCGACAGGGGGGTGCTGGCGCGGCGGGCGCAGTAGGCGACCCGGGAGACCTTCCGCAGTTCACAGGCTCGCTTGACGTTGCGATCTGCACGTTTCTCCGCCTGAATGAACGGGTGGACGTTCACCGGGTCTTCTTCACAAGGGAGCCGTGGCGCCTTTGAGGACCTCGACGTCCTTGCGCAGGCGCCAGTCCTCCCGCCTCAGTCGGGCCAGCTCGTCCCGCTCGGCGCTGGTCAGACCGTCCTTCTCGCCGCCGTCACCCTGGGCCTGGTTCACCCCATAGCCTCAACCTCGGTCACCGTCAGGTCGCGATCCCGTGCGACTTGACCAATCGTGCGGTCACCACGACGGCACAACTCGACGATCTCGCCCTTGAACTCCGGCGTGAACGATCGGCGGGGCGGGCGTGGCTTCTTTTCCCCACGCTCTCCATGGTGGACATCCTTCCGGGGGCTTAACCCCTAATCTCGGATGTCCGTCAAACCGAAGCAGGCCCAACATCAAACCACGCTCATCATCCCTCTCGCGAGATGATGGAGCATTAGGTCGCGGTGAGCTTCAGATTCACGATGAATGAATACGCCTTTTGGACAGCGTCCGCCAATATTCATAAATGGAATATCCTGCAATCGCGAACAAAATGATCATAGCCGCGATGCGCGTTGCGCACCAAGTTGTTCCAACAACCGGCTGCTGCAGCGAAGCTTCCGTACTAAGCCGCACCGAGGTCTCCGCGATTACAACCAAGGGAACAGCTGCTCGAAAAGCGTGACGCTTGTAGCCGTTTCGCGACAGGTTGCCGAGCAATCCCAAAATCGGCCCGAAGAGACAGGCGGTGAAACACCAGAGGGCGATAAAGGAAATGAACTGACCCCACGCGAAATATGTCGTCTGTCCGGTGTGGTCGCCTAGGTCCACTTTGAGGAAATCACCTTGCACTGCTTTGGTGACATAATAGGCAAGCGTTGCACAGACTAGAGACACCACCCCCATCACGCAAGATCGCCGTTTTCTCTTTTCCGCCATGCCGGCGAAATACGAAAGGGCCGCCCAACTCCACCCGCTACTCAGCGTGATGTGTGCGACATGTGCCGCCTGTCCGTCTACAGACAAGAGCAGGGGGCCGCAGACTCCTACGATCCCGCCGAGCACTGCGACAGATGCGGGTGAGGTGACTCGATATTGCATTCTATTACCTGGCTGACGGTGCGACGTGGGCAGGGAATTAAGATGGCTGGTGAGGTATGGGTGAAGCCCTGGCCTGTGTAAATACTTCAGCCAGGGCTTCCGTGGAGCTGGTGGTGCGCTGCGCTCTACCGAGCGACACGTGAGGGCACAATTCAACGTAGAGGCGGTGACGATGAAACGGCTGGCGCATTCGGAGACCAGTATGCAGGCGATCACTGTAAAGTGCAGATGCGTTTTCGTCAAGACGGCTTACAGCATCCGATCATATCGGCCATCCAGTCACCAACTGCAAGCATCACGCCTACACGAAGATTTTAATAGACGCCCCAGTAGGTGTAGCAAGTGTAGCCATATCCGGTGTTGACCCGAGCGTTAGCCCAAATGTCTGCCGCCTGGATATCCTTGTCAGTTTGGCTTGCCATGGAAACGGAGGCCGAATGCTTCTTGGTCCGGTGCATGTAATTCGAGTAGCATCCCTTGATCTGCGTGGAGGCCACCAGTTCGGTTCCGTAAGTCCAGGTGCCGCCGCCAGCACTCTCGTCTGCTCCAGTAGCAGAAAACGCCTTTGCTGCTGGGTCGACGGAGAACACGGCGACGCCCCATTCGACGGGCTTCTCTCCATGCGGCCCTCTAAGGCTTGCCGGCGGGGCAACGGGGCTCGACGCCGTATAGTGCGCGGTGTGCAGCTTCGGGGTAGCCGCGGTGGCGCTCCCCGACGTGGCTACAGATCCAGCAGCTGCCATGATGAGCACGGCGGCGAACGTCGCTATCTTCCCGGATATCTTCACGAGTCGGTTCCTCCGATTACGTTTGAGAAAATCCTGTGTACATATCCTCAGCTATCAAGAAGTACTTGTAAAGACGCGATGCCGATCTTGCTCATCTTGGCCGATTGCGAGGTGGCCAAGATGACCAAATAGGGCGTTCGTTGTTTTTCTTGGCGGAGGGGTGGCTGATTTTCGTCACCGGAGCAATGAGCTCTTTCAGCGTTGCCTCTCCAGGGTGAGGACGGCGGCGGCGATGGCGGTCATGCGGTTGGGACTGCAGCGGGCTCGGCGGAAGATACGCCAGGACTTGAGTCGGGCGACGCTTCTTTCGACGGGTGCTCGTGCCGCGGACAGGGCCTGGTTGATTGTCCGCTGGGTCGGGTTGAGGTCCTGGTGCGGGAGCCGTCTGATCGGCGTGGTCACCCAGGGGCCGGCGCCGATGTAGGCGCGGTCGGCGAGGACGGGCACTCCTTGGCGTTCGCAGATCCGGATGATGCGGTGGGTGCGGGCCGCGGTCAGGTCGTGGGTGCGGCCGGGCAGGGCTGGCGAGATCCACAGCAGGTTGCCCGCGGGGTCGGCGATGACCTCCAGGTTCACGCCGTGGCGGCGGTGCTTCTGGGAGAAGTCGGCCCGGCTGTCGCCGACCCGGTCGCACTCGGCGAGCGTGCCGTCGAGCAGGACGTGCTCGGGATCGGCTTCCCGCAGGACTCGCAGCAGGCCGGGTGCTCGGCGGGCGAGGTGACCGACGACGGCGGTGACGTAGGCGTGGGCGGTGCCGACGGATATGCCGAAGCCGGCGGCGATCTGGGGGAGCGGGTCGTGCCGGCGGAGGTAGGTCAGGGCGACGAGAGCACGCTGGTGCGGTGGGAGCTTGCAGCGGCGGTCACCCTCACGGGTGACGATGAGCATGGTTACCCACTCGACCAAGGCGTGCGGCAGGTCGAGTGAGGCAGGATGGGGAACCAACGAGGCTCCTGCGCTGATGAGTTGAGACGTCGAACACCTCTCTCAACGGCACAGGAGCCTCGTGCGTTGCGGGCCGCCTGCCGGTCACCCGATCAGTGGCCACTCTGAAAGAGCTCACTGATCGCCACAGGGATCACGACGGTGGAGGCGGCGTTGACGGTCGGCGTGTCGTGGCCGGTGGGGGCGAGGTGGTTTCGTCACGCTGGCGGCATGCCTCCGATCTCGTTGGCCGAGCCCACGGGCCGGTACCTCACGTTCGAGGAGCGTGAGGAAATCGCGATCCTCAGGGCGATGAGCAAGGGCGTGCGCGAGATCGCCCGCGCCCTGGGGCGTGATACCGGGACGATCTCTCGCGAACTGCGCCGCAACGCCGCCACGCGCAGCGGCAAGCAGGAATACCGCGCGACGGTCGCCCAGTGGAAAGCTCAGCAGGCCGCCAAGCGCCCGAAGAGCGCGAAGCTCCTGGAAGACGACCGGTTGCGCCAGTACGTGCAGGAGCGGCTCGCCGGGAACGTCCACCGACCTGACGGGACGGTCGTCGCGGGACCGCCGACGCCTGCGTGGAAGGGGCTGAACAAGCCACACAGGCAAGACAGACGGTGGGCGACAGCATGGAGCCCGGAACAGATCTCGCACCGGTTGAAGGTCGACTTCCCCGAGGATGAGTCCATGCGGATCAGCCATGAGGCGATCTACCAGTCGCTGTTCATCGAGGGCCGTGGAGCGCTCAAGCGGGAGCTGGTCACCTGCCTGCGCACCGGACGGGCACTGCGAGAGCCTCGGGCAAGGTCACGGAACAAACCGCAAGGGCACGTCACCGCGGACGTCGTCTTGAGCGAACGCCCTGCTGAGGCCGCAGACCGTGCGATGCCGGGACACTGGGAAGGCGATCTGATCATCGGGACCGGACGGTCCGCGATCGGCACACTCGTCGAGCGCAGCAGCCGGTCCACGATCCTCGTCCACCTGCCCCGGCTCGAGGGCTGGGGCCGGAAGCCCCCGGAGAGGAACAGCCCGTCCCTGGGCGGCTACGGGGCCACCGCGATGAACGCCGCGCTGACGGCCTCGGTGACGCGGCTGCCCGAGCAACTGCGCAGGACCCTGACCTGGGACCGCGGGAAAAAGCTCTCCGGCCATGCTCAGTTCACGCTCGACACCGGAACGAAGGTGTTCTTCGCCGACCCACACTCGCCCTGGCAGCGCCCAACCAACGAGAACACGAACGGGCTGCTGCGGCAGTACTTCCCCAAGGGGACCGACCTGGCCAGGTGGTCCGCCGAGGACCTCGAGGCCGTCGCCCTGGCGATCAACAACCGGCCCCGCAAGATCCTCGGCTGGAAGACTCCCGTCGAGGTATTCGGCGAGCAGCTACGCTCGCTACAACAACCCGGTGTTGCAACGACCGGTTGAACTCGCCCTAGTACACGTCGTTCGCCTTCACCGCCCACCTCCTCGAGGCCGGCATCGACGCCTCGATCGGCACCGTCGGCGACGCCCTGGACAACGCACTCATGGAGTCCCAGATCGGCCTCTGCAAGACCGAGCTGATCAAGCCCCGCAAGCCATGGCACGGCCTGCCCGGCGTTGAGCTAGCGACTGCCGAATGGGTCGACTGGTTCAACAACCAGCGTCTCCACACCGCGATCGGGAGCATCCCGCCCCGCGAACACGAGACCAACTACTACGCTCAACACCAGCCCCAACCGGCGGCTGGAGCCAACGCATAGAGCCTCCACCGATCCCGGAGCGGTTCACTGTCGTCGCTGATCGAGCCGTTGTTTCCCGAGCCGGGCCCGAAGCTGGTCGCCGGGCGGCCGGGGGTTCCTGACCGGCAGGCTCTGTGCGGGATCCTGTTCGTCCTGCACACCGGCATCCAGTGGGAGTACCTGCCCCAGAAGCTCGGCTTCGGCTCCGGCATGACGTGCTGGCGGCGGCTCGCCGCCTGGAACGAGGCCGGCGTGTGGGACCGCCTCCACGTCGTCCTGCTGCAGAAGCTGCGAGCGGCGAAGCAGCTCGACTGGTCCCGGGCGGTGATCGGCTCCAGCCATGTGCGGGCCGCTCGGCGAGGCCCAAAAGCGACCCCAACCCGGTCGACCGCGCATGGCCGGGCAGCAAGCACCACGTCCTCGGCGACGGACAGGGCGCGTCCCGCTCGCGGTGTCGCTGACCGGCGGAAACCGCAACGACGTCACGCAGCTGCTGCCTCTTCTCGCCAAGGTGCCGTCCGTCGCGGGCCTGGTCGGGCGACAACGGCGGCGGCCCGACGTGGTACTCGGCGCCCGCGGCTACGACCACGACAAGTACCGCCGGCTCGTATGGGCCCTGGGCGTCAAACCGGTGATCGCCCGCCGCGGTGTCCCGCACGGCTCCGGGCTCGGAGTGCACCGGTGGGTCGTCGAGCGCACCATCGCCTGGCTCCACGGCTTCCGGCGCCTGCGCGTCCGCTGGGAACGACGCGACGACATCCACGAAGCCTTCCTCGGCCTTGCGACGTGCTTGATCACCCACCGACACGTCCAACGCCTTTGTTAGGACCTCTAAGCCTGCAGTGGACAGGCAAGCAGAACCCCTTGGCAGTTGGCAATAAGTTCGTATTATTGCGACATGCTGGCAGACATGGCCTCTGGCCTCCCTGCGGACATCATCGTTGCCCTGAGCTGCCCTGACCGCAGCGGCACCATCCACGCGAACTTGGACTCCGTCCTCGATCACGACGTTTTGATTCCGGCCAGCCAGCACCACAGCGCCGCGACGAGTGGCCGCTCCTCTGTGCGGATCCGAGCAAGTCTCGGTGGACAGCACACCCCGGCCCCCTCCGCACCCGCCATACCCAGCCCACGACCACGGCGTGAAGCTCATCGGTGCCACGGCCCACTACGTAACCACCGACGTCGATGAGAACTGCCGCGTCCTGCTTAACGATCACCGCTCAGTGGTCCTCCATTGAGGTCGCACGAAGCAGCCATACCTGAGCATTCCCGTAACTAGTGCCACGATCTGAAAGGTCACCATGGAACGCCTCGTCGACAAAGCCCTCACCGCCCGGTCCTTCTCGGCCGAGGTTGCCAGCCCTCTGCCGCCGCGGTCCCGAACCGTGATCATCGGCGGCGGTATTGTGGGCTGCAGCACCGCCTACCATCTCGCGGCCAACGGTGACACCGATGTGCTCCTAGTCGAGCACAATGCCATCACGAGCGGAACCACATGGCACGCTGCGGGCCTGACGTCGAGCATCCGCAGCACGCCAGCACTGACCGAACTTGCCTACTACGGCATCGAAACGTACCAACGGCTCGAGGCTGCCTCCGGCGTCGACGTCTCCTTCAACCAGTGCGGCTCCATCAGCCTCGCCCGCACCCGAGGGCGTTCCGACGAGCTGCGTTACTCCGCGGCGTTGGCCCGCCAGATGGGGCGCACGGCAGAACTCATCTCTCCCGCGCAGGTCACCGAGCTCTTCCCCCTGGCCGCGGCGGACGGCATTCTCAGCGCTCTGCATCAGCCGGAGGACGCCCACGTCAATCCGGGGCACGCTGCCGCAGCCCTCGCTAAACTTGCACACGAGCGCGGCGTCCAGATCCGCGAAGGGGTCGAAGTGACCCGCATCACCCACGACCAAGGCGTGGTCACAGGCGTCGACACCTCTTTGGGTCATGTGGAATGCGAGCGCATCGTTCTCGCGGCCGGCCTGTGGAGCCGTGATCTCGCGGCACGCAGTGGCGTGGCGTTGCCTGTCTATGCCGCGGAACACATGCACGTGCGTACCTCTCCCCTCCCCGGTGCGCATCCTGGGCTGCCTGTCCTGCGCGATCTCGACGGGTACCTGTACGTCCGGCACGAGCAAGGGCGACTCCTTATCGGTGCCTTCGAGCCTGACGGTATTCCCCGCACCGTCAGCGGCATCGGCACTGCGGGCTTCATCGAGTTCCCGCCCAACTGGGAGCACTTCGCACCCGTGCGACGACTCGCGGAGGAACGCGTACCACTGCTGCGCACAGCAGCCTACGACCGGTTTCTGAACGCACCAGAGTCCTTCACACCGGACGGCAACTTCTGCCTCGGAGAGTCCGCCGAGCTACGCAATTTCTATGTGGCCGCAGGCTTCAACTCTCAAGGGATCATCTACGGCCCCGGCGCGGGACGCGCGCTGGCCGAGTGGATCGTGGGTGGCGGCCCTTCGTTCGACTCGTCAGCCGTCGACGTTCAGCGCTTCGCGCGGGTGCAGCACAACCGCCGCTACCTGCACGCCCGGACCAAGGAGGCACTGGGCCGGCTCTACGCCATGCATTGGCCGCACCTCCAGCCAGCCACCGCCCGGAACGTGCGCAGGTCACCGCTGCATGAGCGGCTGGTGGCTGCCGGCGCCTGCATGGGGGAACGTGCCGGCTGGGAACGTGCGGACTGGTACGCGCTGTCCGGGAGCCCCGCCCGGTACGAATACAGCTACGGCAAGCAAAACTGGTTCGAGAGCGTCCGTGAAGAACACCGCGCGGCCCGGGAGGGTGTCGCGTTGTTCGATCTGAGCTCCTTCACCAAGGCGGAGGTGGCGGGCTCGGATGCTCTCGACGTCCTGCAGCGTTTGTGCACCGCCAATGCTGACCTGCCCTTCGGTCGGCTGCGCTACACACTCATGCTCAACGATTCCGGCGGCATCGAGCTCGACGGCACCGTTGTCCGCCTGGACACTGACAGGTTCTGGGTCATCACCCCTGCGGCCTCGCAGACCAAAACAATGGCGCTGCTCCAGCGCCTCACCAGGGGACGTGCAGCTGCGGCATTCGACGCCACCTCCGCCTATGCCACCATCGCGGTCATGGGCCCGTATAGCCGCGAGTTGATGGGCCGCGTCTCACCCGCCGGCTGGACGGACGAGGACCACCCGTTCGCCCAGGCGCGCGAGGTGGAGGTGGCCGACGGACTCGCTCTCGCCCTGCGCGTCAGCTTCGTCGGTGAACTGGGTTTCGAGCTCTACGTGCCCAGCGACCAAGCGGTCAACGTCTACGACGCGCTCATCGATGCTGGACAAGACCTCGGTCTGCGGCATGCCGGCTATCTCGCGCTCGACTCCCTGCGCTCCGAGAAGGGCTATCGGCACCTCGGCCACGACATAGGCCCGCACGGCGACCCTTACGAGGCCGGCTTGGGATTCGCCGTCTCTATGCGCAAGGAGACGGAGTTCGTCGGTAAGGCCGCCTTGCAACGACGGGGCGATGCCAGGCGCCGGCAGGCGGTTCATCTCGCATTGCGGGACCCCGACACCGTCTTCGTCCACAACGAAACCATCTTCCGCAATGGCGTACAGGTCGGGCGTGTGACGAGCGGCAGTTACGGCTACACCCTTGGTCGCGCGTGCGGTATCGGCCTCATCGACGCCGACGTGCCCGTCGAGGGGGACTTCTCCGTCGATTGTGGCGGCGTCCGGGTGGCTGCGGACATCTCTCTGCGCCCGTTCTTCGACCCGGACAGCACCCGTATGAAAGGCTGACGGGCGCCAACCACGCCGTGCGGGTGCCGGCCGTTCAGACCGAAACCTTGCGGTCGGCACCGGCTCCCGCACGGTTGCCTCAGCACCCGCGCGACCTGGCACATCAGAGATGCCAGTCCGCTCGATAGCATGGCTTTCCGAAGTGACGAGGAACCGCAGAATCGGACTGTTGCCAGGAGTGGAGAGTGTCCCGAGCTACGGCGCGTACAGCGCGTGACGTGCTGGCCGGACAACGGCGTGCCGAAATCCTGAACGCTGCGGAAAAGCTCCTGGCCATCCATGGTTTTGATGCATTGCGACTGCGCGACGTGTCCGAGGCCGCCGGCGTGTCCATCGGACTGATCCAGCACCACTTCGCAACGCGCGACGATCTGCTGCTGGAAACCATGCGTGTGGCCAGTCGCTGCAGGGCACAGCAATGGAGCGACCTCGCCCGCTCTGCTCCCTCCCCCGGCGCCCGGGTACGCGCGCTGATCGAAGGCGCGATCGGGGACCATCACCGCTGCATCATCTGGATCGAGACGTGCGCTGCGGCAACACGGCACCCCGAACTGCTCGAGGATGTGCGCCAGACGCAACAGGCATGGCACAGCACGATCACCGCGGCGCTGACAGATGCGCTGCGGGATGACAGTGTGCCCGCGCACGGATCGCCAAGTGACACGGCCGAACTCCTGATCAGGCTCATCGACGGCTTCATACTCGACGCGGCAGTCGGAACACCCGACCCGGCCGACATCGAGCGCCGCCTTGCTCAACTCAAGGAAGCTGCCAACCGGATCCTGGGCGGACGCTGGCTCACTGCGTAGTGAGCCAGCGCTCTGTGCGTTGCCGACCTCCTGCGACTGACGAACAGTGTCGGAGGACGACGACATCGCTGGACACTCCCATCATGGCCGCCCGGCCGCTGACAGGCCCGGACACTCCGTCGTGCACCCTTCGAAGGGTGACTTGACAGCCGCAGGGACGGGCAGCGGTGTCGTAGCATCCGCTCATGACTGAAAGCAGCAGCTTCGCCGTGCACGTTCCCGAAGTGGCACTGCATCCCGAGCCACTTGATCCCGCAAGTGTCGTGCAAGGCACGCCCGAGGTGTCCTCCGCGGTGCTGTGGGAGTCAGCGGACGGTGATCAAATACGCGGCATCTGGCAGATGACGCCCGGAGTCGTCACGGACACCGAGGCGGACGAACTATTCATCGTGGTAAGTGGTGAAGCCACGATCGAGGTCGAGGGTGGACCCACCTTTTCCGTTCGGCCAGGGGACGCCTGCGTGCTGAGGGCTGGAGACCGGACAACGTGGACGGTACACAAGACACTGCGCAAGGTGTTCCACGTCTCGATGCCGTAGGGCTGGCCTCGATTCTGCCAGAGACCGACGTCGCCGGCGGAGTGTGGGCCCTGGTGTTCGCCGCGCTAAACAAAATTGCGGACAGCGCCTGGTGGCGGTCCCTCTTGCGGCATGCGAGGACAGGTGGAAGCGGCGACACGGTGCGCCAGTAACACGAGGGGGATCCATCTGACCAACAAACAGGATGCGGGTCGGCCTCAGGCAGGACCGCGCGGTATGAGGCGCTTGACCTCCCGGATGACCGGGGCGGTCTCCACCGACTGGATGTCCGGCAGAGCACCGACGTGGTGCGTGAGATAGAGGTAAAGCTCAGTGGCGTTGCGGCAGATGACCGTGGCGATCAAGTTCGAGGGGCCCGTGGTGGCGGCCACCAGGTCCGTCTGCGGATGGGCGCTGAGGGTTTCCCCAACTCTCTGCAGTGCGCCCGGAGCCACCCTCAACCACAGCATCGCGCGCTTCCTGTAGCCGAGGCGGTTCGGAGGAAAGTCGACGTTCACACGGACCGCACCGGTCTGCCGCAGACGTTCAAGGCGGCGTCGTACGCTCGAAGGGGACAGGTCGGTACCGGCAGCCAGCTCGGGTAGGCCAGCACGGCCGTCCCTGGCAAGTACGTCGACCAGCGCATGATCGGCCTCGTCAAGTTCGACGGTCTGCTGGACGGTGCCGAGTGCGGCCAGTGGCGGAACAGGAGGGGCCGGCGCAGGGGCATACGGCGGCTGGAGCGCGCTGTGCTGTTCCGCGCTGAGAGCGCCGAGCTTGGTGTACCAGTGGGGTGGGTTGCCGCAAAAGGTGCGCAGGAAACAGTGGGCGTCGAAGGAGATGATGCGCGGGGTGCGGGGCAACGCTCGCAGCAGGACCTCTTCGTCCTCCTCCGCGCTGCCCGTGTGGATGGTGCAGTGCAGTTCGGTCCCGCCGGAGGCGAGGCTTATATAGCCGGTGTCTGGGCGGCGGGCGAGAGCCTCGGCGATGGGCAGAACGGCGTCCGGGGCACAGCGCAGACGCAGCAGCCAACGGGTGCGGCCGAGGCGCTCCGCGTCGGGTTCTCCGATGATGTGCAGGCCCTTTTCTCGTAGCCGCCTGTAGCGGCGGGCCACCGTGTGTTCGGAGACGTCGAGGACCGTGGCCATGCGACGGAACTGCGCCCGCCCGTCCAGTTGGAGTGCGTGCAGCAGCTGGCGGTCGAGCCGGTCGGGGGTGCTGTTATCGGTCACGGAGCCCCTACCTTTTGATGGTGTCCGCCGCCTTCTTCGCGTCGGCTGTGAGCGGCTGGCGTGTCACGCGATCGTAAGTCCCGCAGACGGCGGGCGTCATACCGGTTCGCCGCTGGGAGCGCCCGTCTGTCGGTACTCCCCTTCGTTGCATATGTGAGGACGTGACATGTCACAGCATGTTCGTGGAGTCGTGGTAACCGCCAAGGACGCCCCGGCGGTGGTCACCACTATCGTCGTTCCGGACCCGGGCCCGGGCGAGGCCGTGGTGAAGATCGCGGCGTGCGGCGTATGCCACACGGATCTGCACTACAAGCAAGGCGGCATCGGCAACGAATTTCCCTACCTCCTGGGCCACGAAGCGGCGGGCGTCGTGGAGAGCGTCGGCGAGGGCGTCAGCGAGGTCGCCGTCGGTGACTTCGTCGTACTGAACTGGCGCGCCGTCTGCGGACAGTGCCGTGCCTGCCGCCGCGGTCGCCCGCAGTACTGTTTCGACACGCACAACGCGAAGCAGAAGATGACCCTGGAGGATGGCACCGAGCTCTCCCCCGCCCTGGGCATTGGGGCGTTCGCCGAGAAGACTCTTGTGGCCGCCGGGCAGTGCACCAAGGTGGATTCTTCCGTCTCGCCGGCCGTTGCCGGGCTGCTTGGCTGCGGCGTTATGGCGGGCATCGGCGCCGCGATCAACACCGGCCAGGTCGGCCGCGGCGACAGCGTCGCCGTGATCGGCTGCGGGGGCGTCGGTGGCGCGGCGATCATCGGTTCCCGGCTCGCGGGCGCCGCACGGATCATCGCGGTGGACATCGACGACAAGAAGCTGGAGACGGCCCACACGTTGGGCGCCACCCACACCGTCAACTCCCGTACTCAAGATGCTGTCGAGGTCATCCGAGAGTTGACCGGGGGCAACGGTGCCGATGTCGTTGTCGAGGCGGTCGGTCGCCCGGAGACGTACGAACAGGCGTTTTACGCGCGGGATCTGGCCGGCACCGTCGTACTCGTCGGCGTACCGACTCCGGACATGCGCATTGAACTGCCGCTGCTTGACGTGTTCGGTCGCGGCGGCGCGCTGAAGTCCAGCTGGTACGGCGACTGTCTGCCCTCACGGGACTTTCCGATGCTCGTCGACCTCCACCTGCAAGGACGTCTGGACCTGGAAGCCTTCGTGACGGAGACCGTCGGCCTGGGCGACGTCGAGAAGGCATTCGCGCGGATGCACGACGGTGACGTCCTGCGCTCGGTTGTGGTGCTGTGATGGGTGCCCGTATCGAGCGCCTCACCACCTCCGGCACGTTCAGCCTGGATGGCGGGACCTGGGAGGTCGACAACAACGTATGGGTCGTCGGCGATGACACCGAGGTCGTCGTCATCGACGCCCCGCACGACGCGGACGTCATCGCCACAGCCGTTGGCGATCGCATGCTCAAGGCCATCGTATGCACGCACGCACATGACGACCACGTGCGCGAGGCGCCGAAGCTGTCCGGCATGACCGGCGCCCCGATCCTGCTGCACCCCGACGACCTACCGGTATGGAAACTGACCCATCCGGAGCATGAGCCGGACGGTGAACTGGCCGACGGGCAGGTCGTGGAGGTCGCAGGCATCGAACTGCAGGTGCTGCACACACCGGGGCACGCACCGGGCGCGGTATGTCTGTACGCGCCTGCTCTCGCGGTGGTGTTCACCGGCGACACTCTTTTCTCGGGCGGCCCCGGCGCCACCGGCCGTTCTTTCTCGGACCACCCTACGATTGTGGACTCGATCCGCCGCCGGCTGCTCACTCTGCCGCTCGCGACAGTCGTGCACACCGGCCACGGTCCGAGCACCACCATCGCCGCCGAGGCGCCCGGTTTCGATCGAGAGTTCCCCCGCGACGAGAGCTGAGTGCGCATCCAGCTACCCGACTCCGGCTGGCTCTCACGGGCCGCTCGATCGCGACCGCGCTGCGGCCCACTGCAGGGCGTTCGCCCCCACCGATGTGCTCCGGCCCAGCAGTCGCTGGGCCGGAGCACATCGGTGACTTCGTCTCTTACTCTTTCCGCCGACCCTCTGACAGGTACCACAGGGTCGGCAAGGGCTGGCACATCAGCTGCCCGAACCGCAGGGGGCCGTTCGCGGACAGCTGGTGAACTCGTTAGTCACCTGGTCGATCTTTTCGGATCTTCTCCCAAAGTTCCCGCAATGCAGGAGCGGTGCCTTGCGGATACACAACGCACCCCGCCGTATCGCCAACTCCGTCGTCGACGAGCACCACACACCCTTGTGATGTGCGACGAGCGTTATATATGCTGCGTTACACGAAATCGCCACACGGCGTTCGCCGAGCATCGGACGGAAGGGCTGCCGCATGACCGACACACCGAGCAGTGAAGGAACGCCAGCTACGGTCGGCCAGGTGATCACCGGCGAACCCTTCGTGGTGACCCGCGAAGACTCGGACCAGTTCGAGAGCAGCACCTGGATCGATCGCGCCTACCCGGACGACGCGATCCCCGAGTTCCCCGAGGACATCGTTGAGGGGTTTCACCTCCTGGCGCTGGTCGACCCCGTACTGCAGTTCGCTCTCGGCAAGGACCGCGGCAGTATGTGGGGGCTGAACTACGGGCTTGACAAGGTCCGCTTCATCTCGCAGGTGCGCCTCGGTGACCGCGTGATTCCGACCTTCGAGACCCTCGCAGTCGAGCCCAAGGACGGAGGCTTCAAGGTGCTGCGGCGCTGCACCTTCACCGTTGAGGGCGCCGAGCGCCCGGCGATGGTCGCCGACTGGTGGGGGTACCAGCTGCCGCGCGGTGTCGTGGAAAAGGCGCGCCGGTCCTGAGCCGATCAGCAAGGGTGGCGAGCGACGCTCGAGACCGTCAGCGCTGCCCCTCTGCCTGAGCAGACGCTGCCGGTTTGCCTGAGGGCGCTGGACGGCGAGGGCATCCAGGGGCCAGAACTTCCACACCGTGATTGCTGAGTCCGGGGGAGCCCGAGTCGTAGGCGGGCGAGAGTGGCCATGGCCTTTTTGTGCTTGAGTTTGTTGAAGCAGTCTTGAGGACGTTGCAGCGTCGGTAGACGGCCCTGCAAGTCGGCAGCCTCTGACACCTGGGCGGATGCGGCCGCTACTCTCGTCGATCCGCTTTGGGCTAGCACCTTGATGCCCCGGCGGCGTTAGCGTTCCGGGCTCCTGGTGGACGGGGCGCCCATGCCCACGAAGGCACGCTTGGACCGTGTGCGGGGTCGGGCAGGCCACACCGGCTGCCGACGGGACGTCACTTGCTCGAACTGGGTGCCGTCTGCCATTCCCGGCGGTCCGTGTGAGGGCGAGTGGCCTGATCCCCGCGGACTCAGCGCCGCGGGGCCAATGTATTGCCACCCCGCGCCACCATTCCGGGGCCGACCGCGCGCTGGTGGGTCGGCACCGTCATGACGAAGACGCTTAAGGCCATCCAGTCGACCCTGCCGACCACGCCTCAGCGTAGTTGGCCAGGGGTGAGGAGCCGGCCGCTGCTCCCGTTGGTCGACCAGCGCCGGAAGCGCTCATCGACCGCAGCCCAGGTCTTTGTACCTCCCGAGCAGGTCTTTCGGCCGGCGCCCTCGGACAGGTGTCCGTTGACGGCCTGACGGCGGTCCCACACCGGCCTTTCCTTCCGCGGCGGAGCCAGCAACGGCCCGATCTCCGCCCACGACTCGTCAGCCAGCTCATGACGACGCGCCACGAACAGACACACGGAGCCCTGATTTTGCGCACCCGGCCTAGCCACTTCACAAACTGACATCTCGAGACTCAGGAACCCGCGTGAAACAGCACCAGACTGCATACGAACGCAACGCCCCGGATCAGCGCGTTGTCGAGCGAGCCCTCGCCTCCAGCCAGAGCGAGGTGTACTGGCTGGAAGAAGCGGGCACGCAAACGCGCTACCCCAAGCTCACCTCATCCATGACGTCGGACCTGACCATCGTGGGCGGCGGCTATCTGGGGCTGTGGACGGCGGTGAATGCCAAGCGCCGCAATCCGGGTCAGCGCGTCGTGCTCCTGGAGGCGCAAAACATCGGCTGGGCGGCCTCGGGTCGCAACGGAGGGTTCTGCGAAGCCTCCATCACTCACGGGGACGAGAACGGTCGGGCGCGGTGGCCCGACGAGTTTGACACGCTGCACAGGCTCGGCGAGGAAAACCTGGACGGCTTCGATCGCGACGTACACGACCTCGGGCTCAATTGCCAGTGGGAACGCACGGGCACGCTCGCGGTCGCCGTGGAGGAGCATCAAGTTCCGTGGCTGCGGGGCGCCCGGCACGAACTGGACGTCGAAGCTGTCCGGTCTGAGATCAACAGCCCTCTCTTTCTCCACGGTGCACTCGACCCGAAGGGCGCCGCACTGGTCCATCCCGCTCGTCTCGCACTGGAACTCGCTCGTGCCGCCGTCGAACTTGGTGTCGACATCTACGAGCATTCGGCGGCCATCGGTATCCATACCAACAAGGTCGCACAGAAGGTCGAGGTCCGGACTGCGCACGCCACGGTGTCGTCGGGCCGCGCGGTACTGGCGACCAACGTGTTCCGGTCCCTACTGCGCCGTAACCGTCTGATGACCGTCCCGGTCTACGATTACGTGCTCATGACCGAGCCCTTGACTACCCAGCAACTGGCCTCCATCGGGTGGAGCCGTCGTCAAGGGCTCACGGACTTGGCGAACCAGTTCCACTACGCCCGCCTGACGCAGGACAACCGCATCCTGTACGGCGGGTACGACGCCATTTACCACTTCGGCCGCAAGGTCAGGCGAGAGTACGAGAACCGTCCCGAGAGTTTCGCACGGCTGGCGTCACACTTCTTCGCTACCTTCCCCCAGTTGGAGGATGTCCGCTTCAGCCACCGCTGGGCCGGCGCGATCGACACCTGCACTCAGTTCACAGCCTTCTACGGGCTGACACATGGTGGGCGTGTGGCGCACGCCGCGGGATTCACCGGACTCGGTGTGGGAGCGACCCGGTTTGCCGCCGACGTCCTGCTCGACCTGCTCTCGGGTGGGACGACGCCCCTGACGGAGTTGAAGATGGTTCGCCAGCGGCCCTTGCCGTTCCCTCCGGAGCCGGTCGCCAGTGTGGGCATCAACATGACCCGCTGGGCACTCGACC
This sequence comes from Streptomyces sp. UH6, assembly GCF_013421635.1. Taxonomy (NCBI): domain Bacteria; kingdom Bacillati; phylum Actinomycetota; class Actinomycetes; order Kitasatosporales; family Streptomycetaceae; genus Streptomyces; species Streptomyces sp. UH6. Next base: position 27,346 of record NZ_JACADT010000001.1, read on the forward strand.
GTGCTGACCACCGGCAGGGCCGACGCAACCTGTTCCTACGTGCGCTCGACGCCGTGGGGTTCGGCTTCGACTCCTGATGAGCGGTCGACCGCTGTACGTCAGAGGGGCTGCCGCTGAGTCGAAGCGACAGCCCCTATGACATTCGCTTCAACGAGCGTGTGTCTGACCGCCCAGCCGGTCCCAGGCCGCGTCGGTCGTGTGTCGTCCGTTCACCATCAACTCCTTCTTGGGGATGCGCTGGGACGCGGTTCGTGGGAACGGCTCGACTCGGTGCTCGATGTAGCGAGGGATCTTCTGTCGCGTCAGCCGCTGCGCACAGAAGTCGGAGAGACGGGCGGGGTCGAACGTCGCGCCCGGCACCAGTTCGACGTACGCCTTGATCTCTTCACCCATGACAGGGTCGTCGACCGGGACCACGGCCGTGTCCAGCACGGCGGGGTGCCTGCGCAGGACCGCCTCGACTTCGGCAGGAGCGATGTTGATCCCACTGCGCCGGATGACTTCCTTACGCCGTCCCTCGAAGTAGTAGACGCCGCGGGCGTCTCGGTGCATGAGGTCTCCGGTTCGAAGCCAGCCGTCGTGGAGGACTTCGGCCGTGGCCGCCGGGTTACCGAGGTACCCCTCGAACACGATCTCTCCGGACAGCTCCAACTCTCCTGAGCCTGGGCCCTCGACCACGTGCCCGTCCAAGTCGACGAGCCGTGCCTCCACGTCGGGAAGCGGTATCCCGAGCGCCCCGCTGCCGACGAACTCCGCCGCGACATGCGCCGGCATGCTGATGGCCGGGCCGGACTCCGAGGACCCGTAACTCTCGCTCCACGGGAAGCCGAAACGGCGCTCCAGTTCGGCATGCCGGTCGGGCGGGATTGCCAGGGCCGTCGCGTGACGGATCTTGTGGTCTCTATCGGTGGGGCCTTCGGGCCGCCCCAGCAAGAGGTTCGGCACGGCGCCGATGCTCAGAATGTCGGTGGCGCCAGACGCGCGCGCGACGTCCCAGAAGCGGCTGGCGCTGAACTTCCGCATCAGGACGAGTGAGTCGCCGGAGCACATGGCCGCGAACAGGTACGTCAGCGGATCTCCGTAGTGGAGCTGCAGTGGCATCAGCATGCGCATCGATTCGGTGGTGGCCCGGCGACGACGCAGGTGCACGTCCATGTAGCGGAGCGTCTCATCGTGACGGCCACCCAGGGCCTTGGGCAGACCTGTGGTTCCCGAGGTGTAACCGATGTCGACCAGGTCGTCGAGGGATGCCTGGACATCGACCAGACGCAGGGGAGTGACGCCCTGGAGCAGGTGGTCGAACCCGGACGGCTCCGGGTCCCGCACCTTGATGACGGTCCGCAACGACGCAACGGTGCCGACAAGTCCGCGCATGACGGCGTCGGAGCTGTCCTCGGTGACAGCCAGCACACACCCGGCGTTATCAACGGCGTACTGGGCGTCGTGCGTACCGATGTCTGGCGGGACGGACACGACCACGCATCGGTTGGCCAGCACCGCAAGGAAGGCAATGACGTACTCGGCGCGGTTGCTCAGCGCGAGCACGACTCGGTCGCCGGTTGCGAGCAGTGTCGACAGATGGCCCGCGAAGCGTTCGGCATGCTCTCGGAGTTCGTGGGCGGTGAAGGCAGCTCCGTCGTCGAACAGCAGCACCTGTTGCCCGCCGAACCGGTCGATACCGCGGCTCAGGACCTGCAGCAGCGGCTCGCGCGGGCAGCCTTCCCAGGTGCCGGGGAACTCATCGGGCCAGGTGACGGGTGCCAAGTCATCGCCGAACTTGGTGCTTTGCAGTCGTGTGGCTGGGGTGGCAGGGCCGCTGTCGGACATCGTGTACCTCCGGAACACGGTGAGAGTGCGCTGCAGAGTACATGACTTATTGCTTGTGTTACATAACACAGACAATACATACTCGGCGCGTCGCCGCTTACATGGGAGATCGCGTGTCCGATGAACTGATCTGGAAGAGTGCCGCAGAACTCGGCGAACTCTACCGAAGCCGCAAGGTGTCGCCTGTCGAGGTGGTCGAAGCCGTCCTGGCACGCATGGAGCTGGTCCAGCCGGCTCTGAACATCATGGTCACCGCGACGGCCGAACAGGCACGCACCGAGGCGAAGTCGGCAGAGCGGCGGTTCGCCGCCGGCGAGGACCTGCCCCTGCTTCACGGCATCCCGGTGACCGTGAAGGACCTGGCCGAGACCGCCGGGGTACGCACCACGTACGGATGCACGGCGTTCGCCGAGTTCGTTCCGGACTTCGACAACATCGGCTGGGCGCGGCTCAAGGCGCAGGGGGCGATTCTCCTGGGGAAAACCACCACGCCGGAGTTCGGCCTGCTGGGCGTGACTGAGAGCAAACTGACCGGGTCGACCAGCACTCCGTGGCGTCCCGGCTACAACGCGGGTGGCTCCTCCGGCGGTGCCGCTGCGGCAGTGGTAGCGGGCGTCGGCCCGATCGCATGGGGGTCCGACGGCGGAGGATCCATTCGAGTTCCGGCCTCGCTCTGCGGCGCGGTAGGCATCAAGCCCTCGATCGGCCGGGTCCCGTACTTTGACTGCGACGACGGCGACTCCACGGACGGACCGATCGCCCGCACGGTACTCGACGCGGCTATCGCCCTCGAGGCAACCAAGGGGCATGACCCGCGTGACCGCTTCTCCGTGCCGAGGGACCCGCGCAACTACATCGAGGCGGCCAGGACGCCCGGCGACCTCACCGGGGTCCGCGTGGCAGCCTGCTACCACCTCGGGCAAAGCGTTCTCCACCCGGACGTACGCCGCCTGTTCGGTGCCGCACTAGAAGACATGCGCGCGGCAGGCGCGGTGGTCAAGGAAGTGGAGATCGCCCTTCCCGACACCGAGGAGTACTTCGCTCATATCAACGGCCATGCCTACCGGCAGTACACGGAGGAGCTGGAGGGTATGGGCGTAGAACTGTGGCCCATGATCAAACAGGTGGCGACGGTCGCCGACAAGGTAACGGCCCGCCAGGTGAACGACGCCAACCACGCCGGAAAGACTGCGATATACAACGCCTTCATGAGGGCGATGGCCGGTGCGGACGTCATGGTCACCCCGACCACGGCGGTGCCGGCTTTCCCCCATGGCGGCGCGCGCGGCCCTGCGGCGATCGTCGACGGCCACCACGTCGAGGCTTTGGGCCAGCTGTGTCATATGACGACCGAACCGCCGAGCCACGCGGGTTTGCCGGCGATCAGCGTGCCGGGCGGGTTCACCCCGGAGGGACTGCCGATCGGGCTTCAGTTCATCGGCCCCCTGTGGGCAGACGCCGATCTGATCTCCGTAGCCGCACGGTACCAGCGGGCGACCGACTGGCACACGCGTCGCCCCGCGGTCTGATTCTCGCCTCCCTCCGGGCCGCCACCCGGGGGCGGCATACAGCCGGGCCTGGCCAGCCAGGCCCGGCCTCCTTAACCAAAGTGAAACACGCCATGACCATTGCTGTTGTATCGGTCCTGTTATATCTTCCGCGTTACATGACTGAGACGTGAGTCACATCAGCCGGTGCAGCGCACGTCTTTGCACAAAGGAGATGGCATGAAGCGAGTCCGCAGATCGCGATGGCTGACAACGGCCGCCGCCGCCCTCGCCGGCGCAATGCTGGTCTCATGCAGTGGCAGTGACGACAAGAACGCTCAGGTCGATGCCACGATGCTGGTCTCGAAACTGCCGGCGGGCAACGGTGCCGTCGACACCGTCAAGTGGAACGTCTACGGCGAGCCCGACACGCTGGATCCTCGCAACGCCGTGAACTACGGCAACGGCCAGATCGTGCGCAACATGTGCGAGGGCCTGTTCAAGATGGACGAGAAGTTCAACGTGACCGGGAACCTTGCCTCGTCGCACGAGCAGGTATCTCCGACAGAGCTGAAGCTCACCATCAGGGATGGCGTGAAGTTCTGGGACGGCAAAGCACTCACCGCGGAGGATGTCGCCTACAGCCTGGAACGCTCGGCCGCCGAGGACTCCGTCGTCAGCTTCGGGTTCATCTTCGTCGAGGACATCAATGTCAGCGGCCCGATGGAGGTCACCGTCACCTTCTCCCGTCCCGACGCCAACTTCCTGAGCAGCCTGGCGTCGATCGCCGGCGTCATCATCGAGAAGGACTGGGCGCAGAAGACCGGGGACAAGGTCGGGACACCTACCGGCGGCCTCATGTGTAGCGGGCCCTATGAGTTCGGTTCCTGGCGTTCCGGGAGCGGTATCACCATCGAGCGCAACGACGCGTACTGGAACACCGCCCTGCAGCCGCAGACGAAGCGCATCGACTTCTCGTTCATCTCCGATGACACCGCTCTGGCGCAGGCTCTCGACGCCGGCGAGATCGACGGCGCGTACGAGCTTCCGCCCTCGACAATCGCCAAGCTCAGCAAGTCGAAGACCGGGCGGGTGGTGTTCGGGCCCTCAACCCAGAGCACCGCGATCTCCGTCGCCAACCCGGGCACCCCCCTCGCCGACGCCAAGCTGCGCGAAGCCTTCCACCGGGCCCTCGACCGCGAGTCCATCGCCAAGGTGATCTTCAGCGGCGCAGCGGAGCCGAACTACACCGAACTCACCCCGGCCACCTGGCCGAACGCGGAGCGCGAGCTGTACCAGCCGGCCTACGACAAATGGGTCAAGGCCCGCTCTTACGACCCGGAGGCGGCCAAGAAGCTAGTCGAGGAGTCGGACTACGACGGGCAAACGCTGGTTCTGGCGATCATGGCCGGTGACCAGACCGCCTCACGCGTCGCCCAGCTGGTGCAGCAGCAGGCCAAGGCCATCGGAGTCAAGGTCGAAATCCAGACCATGCAGGCTCTGGTCTTCGACCAGGCCGGCTACGACGCGAGCAAGCGCAAGGGCATCGACCTCATCTACTCCTCCAGCTTCAACACCCGCCAGGAGCCGTTGGAGCCGCTGGGTTACGACCTGCTCCCCGACCAGCCGTACAACTACACGAACTTCGACGTGCCGGAAGTGACCAAGCTCCTCCATGACGCCCGGTCGTCGTTCGACGCAAAGGAGCGCGCCGAGCTGATCGTCGAAGCACAGGAGATCTACGAGCCCAAGAACGGTCTGATCAGCCTGGTGTCCAACAACACGGCCACTTTCCTCAACAACCGGCTGTCCGGAGCGATCACGTCCTTCGCCTACTGGTCGATGCCGCAGATGGGGTACATAGGTGCTGCGAAGTAATCTGGTACGGCGGGTCACCGCGACGGTCTCGGGTGCCGTCGGGACCATCGTCGTCGCATCTTTCGTGATCTTCGCCAGCCTTTCCACGGCTCCAGGAGATCCGGTCGCCCAGATCCTGGGCGCCAAGGCCAGCGACGAGGCACGCGCCAACATGCGCGAAAGGCTCGGGCTGAACGACCCTCTGCTGGAGCGCTACTGGCACTGGCTGACCGGAGCGCTCCAGGGGGACCTTGGAACCTCATTCACTTCCCGCCAGAGCGTCTCCAGCCTCATCGAGCCCCGGCTGATGACCACCTTCCTCCTGGTCGCCATGGCTTCCGTCCTCATCATCACCATCGGCATCTCGCTCGGAGTCTTCGGCGGTGTGAGCGAGCGCGGCCGGAACCTCGTGGCGACCCTGGTGGGTCTGGGGGTAGCCGTTCCGGGCTTCGTCGCCGCCAATCTGCTCATCGGAGTGTTCGCAGTGAAGCTCGGATGGTTCCCCACCTTCGGCAGCGGAGAAGGGCTGGTGGATCGCATCTGGCACCTGACACTTCCCTCGATCGCCCTGTCCATCGGCTACGGCGCCTACGTCACCCAGCTGACCTCGGCAGCCGTTGCGGAGGAGGCCGAGAAGGAGTACGTCACCACCGCCCGCGGGCGGGGCGTTCCCTCCCGGGTGATCCTGCGGCATCACACACTGCGCAACGCCGCGCTGCCGGTCCTGACCGCATCGGGGCTTTCGGTCGCGGGGCTGGTCGCAGGCACGGTCGTCGTAGAGCAGATCTTCGGCGTGGACGGTGTCGGCGCGCTGCTGATCCGCAGCATCTCGAGCAAGGACTATGCCGTCGTCTCGGCCGTGAGCATGATCATCGTGGTGGCGTTCGTCGTCGCGACGACCGTGATCGACCTGGTCCAGGCCGCCCTGGACCCGCGTGAAAGGGCGAAGGCCGCATGACGATCACCTGGGGGGAAGCGGTTCAGACCTCCCGCCGCAAGTTCGGCTCACTCGGCCAGCCCGCGCTGGTGGCCTCGGGCGTAATGGCCGGCCTCCTGGCTCTGCTCGCCGTGATCGGCCCCTGGATCGCCCCCTACGACGCAGACGCCACCGACGTTCTGTCGGCAGGACAGGGGCCAAGCAGTGCCCACTGGTTCGGAACAGACTCGCTGGGGCGGGACATCCTGTCCCGCGCTCTGACCGCCGCGCGACTGAGCCTGGCAGCACCCGCGCTCATCGTGCTGATCAGCACGGTCCTCGGCACCGCAGTGGCGGTCTTCAGCGCATGGCACGGCGGCTGGATCGACCGGATGGTGAACCGGTTCCTCAACGTTATGTTCTCGGTGCCCGGCATCCTGGTCGCCGTTCTGGCCTCGGCCGTCTTCGGCGCCGGGTTCTGGGCCCCCGTGATCGCACTGGGAATCGTGTACATGCCCTACATGGCCCGAGTCGTGCGCAGTGTGGCGCTCCAAGAACGCCAACGGGCGTACGTGGAGAGTCTGCAACTGGCGGGAATGCCGTCCTGGCGGATCTGCGTCCGGCATCTGGGACCGAATGTCCTACCGATCGTCATCGCTCAGGCAACCTACGGACTCGGATCCGCCCTGGCCGACTTCGCAGCGGTGTCCTTCCTCGGTCTGGGAATCCAGCCTCCGACCTCGGAATGGGGCGTCATGGTCTCCGACGGCAGATCCGAGCTCCTCGACGGCCAGTTCCAACAGGTGCTCGTGGCCGGCACGTTCATCGTGGTCACCGTGGTCGTTTTCAACGTGCTGGGCGCCCAGCTTTCCAACCGATCCGGAGGACGCCGATGAGCCTGCACCAGTTGCTCGCGATCGAAAATCTGGACCTCGCGGTGAAGCACCGCGGCTCGATGCGCCCCCTCGTGCATGACGTGGATCTGGCCGTGGGCGCGGCGGAGTCGGTGGGACTGGTCGGCGAATCCGGGTCGGGTAAGTCGATGACGATCAAGGCCGCCATGAGGCTGCTCCCTCGCAACGCCTCGGTCGGTGGATCTGTCGAGTTCGACGGCCGGGATGTGAACCGGCTCGGACGGCGGGATCTCGCCCGGTTCCGGTCACGCGACGTCGCACTGATCCACCAGGATCCGCGGGCACACATCAACCCCAACCGCACCATCGCCCAGTTCGTCACCGAGGGCGTCGTGCACACAGGCATGATGAGCGAGGAAGCCGCGCTGGAGCGGGCATGCGCCCTTATGCGTGACGTGGGAATTCCCGACCCGGAAAAGCGACTGAAGCAGTTCCCGCACCAACTCTCCGGAGGACTGCTCCAGCGCGTCATGATCGTGACCACGATGCTGCCGTCGCCGCGCCTCATCTTCGCCGACGAACCGACCACCGCGTTGGACGTGACCGTCCAGTCCGACGTGATGGCTATCCTCATGGAACAAGTCCGTGATCACCACATGGCGATGCTCTTCGTGACGCACGACCTGGACCTCGCCGCCGCGGTCACCGACCGGCTCGCCGTCATGTACGCGGGCACCATCGTGGAGATGGGCACATCGGGCGCCATCTGTTCTCGGCCACTGCACCCCTACACCGCCGCACTTCTCAAGTCACGCCCCTCAACCACCGAGGTCCGGCGGCTGACCGCGATTCCCGGGAGGCCACTCGCGGCCTACGAGGTGACCAAAGGCTGCTCCTTCGCACCCCGGTGCCCTTTCGCAGGCGACCAATGCCGCAACGAGGCACCAAAGCGCCGGCTGGTGGAAGGCAGGGCGGTCGCGTGTCATCGCGTCGAGGAGATCGCACAGTCACTCCAGGAGGGAGCATCGTGACAGTCCGCACCCAACAGGATCTGGCTCTAGAGGTCTCAGGTCTGTGCAAGACCTTCTACAGCCGCACAGGCGGCGAGCGCGCTGCGCTGACCGACGTCAGCTTCTCCATCCCACGCGGCTCCTGTCTCGCGGTGGTGGGCGAATCGGGCTCGGGAAAAACGACTGCGGCCCGCATCGTCGCCGGCTTGGAGCACGCCACCGCGGGCAAGGTGCGGCTGACGGACCACCCTGCGACAGGCAGGACTCGGCGCAGCGTTCAGATGGTCTTCCAGGATCCCTACGGTTCCCTTGACCCACGCCAGGCCATCGGCGCCGGACTGCATGAACTGCTTCGCCTTCACGGCCTGCGTCGGAAATCCGAGCGTCAGGGCCGCGTCGCCGAACTCCTCGAAGCGGTCGGCCTCGACGAACGCCACGCACGGCAGTATCCGAGCTCGCTGTCCGGAGGACAGCGTCAGCGGGTCGCCATCGCCCGGGCGCTGGCACTTGACCCCTCGCTGCTGATACTCGACGAGGCCGTGTCCGCGCTCGACGTCAGTGTGCAGGCGCAGGTCTTGAACCTGCTCGCCGACATCCGCGCGATGACCCACATCAGCTACATGTTCGTGTCGCACGACCTTGGCGTGGTGCGACAGGTGAGCGACACCTGTGTCGTCCTTGAGCACGGACGCGTCGTCGAGACCGGCCGTACTGCGGACGTCCTGGATTCACCGCAGAAGACCTACACACAGGCGCTGGTCGAAGCGGTTCCGCGGCCTGGCTGGCAGCCCAAGCGCAGAACCGCCTGACCTCGCCGGGCCGTGGCAGCCAGCCACGGCCCACCACGACCCTTTTATGCATCATCCGTTATACAACAATGGAGGTACGAAAGTGAGCACGCCCCTTCCCGCCGAACTCACTCCGTTCCAGAAGTCACTACGCGGCAAGTCGATGCCCGACGCACTCGATGCAGCCGCCGCCGCGTGGCCCGACAGCCTGGCGTTCCACGAGATAGAGGGCAAGCAGAGGTCGCTCACCTGGGCCGAGTTCCGGGATGCCGTGACGCGCCTGCGGTCCGGCCTCGAGGCCGCGGGGGTGACAACGGGCGCAAAGGTGGGCCTGCTGATCACCAATCGCATCGAGTTCCCGATCGCCTGGTTCGCGGTGGTGGAGGCCGGCGCGGCGATCGTGCCTCTCAACCCGAAGTACACGAGCAAGGAGATCGACTTCGTCCTGAGGGACGCGGAGGCCACCTGGCTCCTCGGCGAGAGCGACCTGGTCGACAAGCACGTAGCGGACGGCAAGGTCGGTCCGGTCGACCTCGCGAGAATCGTCACCATTGACGGCAGCGCCCAGGGCGCTCTGAGCTACGACAAGCTCATGGTCACTCCGACCACCGACAGGCGACAGGGCATCGACCCCCTCGAGATCACCAACATCCAGTTCACCTCGGGCACCACCGGGCTGCCGAAGGGGTGCCTGCTCACCCACGAGTACTGGATGGAACTCGGTATCTTCGGATCATTGCTGGACGGCTCGTCGAGGCGGCTGCTCGCCGACCACCCCTTCTACTACATGCAGAATCAGGCATACCTGATGCTGGCCATCTTCCGCGGAGGCACGCTGTACATCACACCTGGCCTGAGCCGCCGCAAGTTCATGGACTGGCTCCACGACTACCGGATCGACTTCGCGTGGATCGATGAGGACATCCTCGAGTTCCCCGCGGATCCACGCGACACGGACCTGGCCATGAAGCGGGCGCCCGTCTCGGGATTGCCCGGCTGGGCCTACGAGCCCCTCCTGCAGCGCTTCGGCATCCGCGGCCGGGAGTGCTACGCCAGCACCGAGCTCGGCAACGGCACCGCAGTCCCCTACGACCGCGACGACCTGGCGGGCAACGGATCGATGGGCTTCTGCTTCCCCAACCGGGAGTCGAAGGTCGTCGACGAGCACTTCAACGAAGTGCCGTCCGGCACACCTGGCGAGCTGTGCATGCGCGGCCCGGGCATCATGCTCGGCTACCACAACCGGCCCGAGGCCAACGCCGAGCTGTTCCTGGACGGCGGGTGGTTCCGCACCGGCGACGTCGTAGTCAAGGAAGCCGACGGGCAGCACTACTACAAGGGCCGCACCCGGGACATGATCCGCCGGAGTGGCGAGAACATCTCCGCAGCCGAGGTGGAGAGCCAGATCGCAACTCTCGACGGCGTCTGGGACGTGGCCGCCGTACCGGTTCCGGACCCCATCCGCGAGGAGGAGGTCAAGGTCATCGTCGTGCGCGAGGCAGATTCCAGTCTCACCCCGCAGGACATCGTCGCGCACGCCCGCGAGGGCCTCGCCCCCTTCAAGGTGCCGCGTTACGTGGAGTTCCGTGATGAACTCCCCTACACCGCAAGCGGCAAGGTGCACAAGGCCGCGCTGAAGGAGGAGGCCGAGCCGCTGCACGCCGGCGTCGTCGACACCAAGGGCTGACAGGAACGGCACCGGGGGCACTTCGCGCGCGCTGTCGAAGTGCCCCGCCGCCGTTACCCACAGCACACGTGCAGCTATCAGACCGGCCAGACGATGCCACCTCGCCCGATGCGGCACCCCTATAATGTTTGGACTGTTGTATAACGAGCGGGTGCAGGAGGCGCAATGCCGATCTTCGTTGACCACGAGGAGCGTCGCGAACAGATCGTCACGGCCGCGACTCAGGTGTTGGGTGAGCTCGGCTTTGCCAAGTTCACGCTACGCGCGGTGGGGAAGCGCATGGGAGGATCGGTCACCTTGGTCACCCACTACTTTTCGAACCGTGACGCGCTGCTGGACGCGTTGCTGGAACGAACCCTGTCGGATGCGCGGAACCAGCAGGACGAGCTCATGTCGATCACCGACCCTCATGAGCGGCTACGCGCCACGATCGAGTATTTCCTGCCGCTCAACGAGGAGAACATGCGCATTGAGCGGGCCCGCGTTGCGCTCGCCAGCCAGCGCGGGGTCGAGCCCTCAGTCGCGGAACACATGGATCAGATCGATCCGGGGATGCGGGCACTGGTCCGAGTCGCCCTCGCGGAATTCATCCCCGCCGATCAGCTCGAGGAGACCGTGGACTTGATCCGCTTGTGGACGGCGGGCGTGGTCCTCTCCGCCATCGAGCATCCCGAGACCTGGACCCAGGAGCGCCAGCTGGTGGCCCTGGAGCAGTTCATGAGGAGGATGAATCTTCCGACGCTGACGGCCTGAGACACATCGCGGTGCCGGGCGCGGCTGCCCGGGCACAACGCTCTGGGCCGTCAGCCGACCGCATCAACTGCGCCGAAGGGGAGAACGCACGTGGATTTCTACATCGAACCAGTCACCACAGCAGAGGTCGACGACAGTGCCCGTCTCATAGCCCTCGCGCTGCAGGACGATCCAGTCTTTAACGCGTACGTGCCCGGAGAGAGGGACCGCCTCAACAGGCTGACAAGGTTCTTCGGCAGCGTCTTGCGCAGCGGACCACTGCGAAACGGTGTCGTTGATGTCGCCCGCAGCGCGCGTGGCAGCGATATTGTCGGGGTCGCCGCCTGGGAGGGTCCGGACCGGCACCACAGTTCCTGGTCCATTCTCAAGGACCTGTCGCACCTGGTCCGGGCTTCCGGAGTCCGGCACGTCCCGTCCTTCTTGACACAGCTTGCGGCCTACGACAAGGCCCGGCCCAGGTATCCACACTGGTACCTGGCCGACATCGCCGTCAACGACTCCGCACGTGGTCTCGGGGTCGGCTCGGCACTGCTTCGCTTTAGGCTCGCTTCCATCGACGAACAAGCCCTCCCCGTCTATCTGGAAGCCACCTCGCCGGCCAATCAGCGCCTGTACGAGCGCTTCGGCTTCTGCAGTACGGGGAGTATCGAGACGTCTGGCGTCGCGTCTGTTGGCATGATCAGGCCCGGACAGCGACACTCTGCGCTGTGAAACATGTCGTTCCGGCCTGGTACGGCGGACGCGTCCGCCCGTGCTGATCGACTACCGCACTCCGCCCGCGAGCCGTCGCGCCTTGGCCCTCGGTGCCAGCCAAGGCCGGCCGGTAAGCGGTATTACTCAAGCGCTCCCTGGCCGTCGCCCAGGATTCGGTGGCGGTCGCAAGTTGCGGGGTGGTGTCCCGCCCGCCCAGACTCTGCTTCGAGTCGGCGGACGGGAGGGACACACCAACGGCCTGCTCGACCGGGTCAGTGGCTGGTGAAGACCACGTCGTGCCACGCCTTGCGAGGCACCCCGGTGATGTCTGTCATGACGTGCTTGATGTTGGTGTACTCCTCAAAGGCGTAGGCAGACATGTCCTTGCCGAAGCCCGAAGCCTTGTAGCCACCGTGCGGCATCTCACTGGCCATCGGAATGTGGTCGTTGATCCAGACGCAGCCTGCCTGGATCTCACGGCTGGCGCGCCCGGCACGCAAAACACTGCGCGTCCAGGCGGAGGCGGCCAAGCCGTAGGGCGTGTCGTTGGCCAGGCGGAGGGCCTCGTCATCGCTGTCGAACGGGATGCAGACGAGAACGGGTCCGAAGATCTCCTGCTGAACGACGGGAGAATTCTGGGCGGCGCCGGTGATGAGGGTGGGTTCGTAGTAGGCACCTCGCTCCAACGTTCCGCCCGGGCTCCTGCCGCCACGAACGACGGTCGCTCCGGCCGCCCGTGCGGCTTCGACCATGGCGGCGACCCGGTCGCGCTGGTTGAAGGTGATCAGTGAGCCCATGTCGGTGGCGGGGTCGTCGACCGGGCCCAGCCGTACGTCGTCCATGAGGGCGGCCACTCGCTGCACAAACGCGTCGTAAAGAGGGCGCTGGACGTAAGCACGGGTGGCGGCGGTGCAGTCCTGGCCCGCGTTGATGAGAGCACCCGCTACGGCGCCTCGGGAAGCCGCGTCCAGATCGGCGTCGTCGAAAACCACAAAGGGCGCCTTGCCACCGAGTTCCAGATGGACCCGCTTAACCATGCCGGCCGCCTGCTCGGCGATGCGGCGACCGACCGCCGTGGATCCAGTGAACGACACCATGGCAATGTCCGGGTGGGTCACCAGGGCCTGCCCCGCGATGGTGCCACTGCCGGTGACAACGTTGATCACGCCGTCGGGAATACCAGCTTCCTGGGCGGCCTCGGCGAACATCACCGCGGTCAGCGGGGTCAGTTCGGACGGCTTCAGGACCACGGTATTGCCTGCTGCGATGGCGGGCAGTACCTTCCAGGCCGCCATCTGCAACGGGTAGTTCCACGGGGCGATGGAGCCTACGACGCCGACCGGCTCGCGACGGACATACGAAGTGTGGTCGCCGGAGTACTCCGCCGCGGCACGGCCTTCCGGATTGCGGGCGGCGCCGGCGAAGAACCGGACGTTGTCGATGGTGCCGGGCACATCGAATTCGCGGGTGAGCCGGATGGGTTTGCCGCCGCTGTCGCTTTCGGCCCGGGCGAATTCCTCGCTGCGGTCCTCGAGCAGGTCGGCCAGGCGGATCAGAGCAAGGGAGCGTTCGGAGGGAGTGGCCTTCGACCAGTCGTGGAAGGCAGCGCGGGCACTGGCCACGGCCTCGTGCACGTCTTCCGGGCCGGCCAGTATGTCGCTGTCCACGACCTCGCCAGTCGCCGGGTTGACCACCGAGTGGCGCGTACCAGAAGTACCCGGGCGCCGTTTGCCTGCGATGAATTGTTGTCCTGTGCTACTCACGATCACGAATCCGATCTGGTGGCGGCGAGCTCTGCGGGGGCGGCGATCAGACCGGACTGACGTACCGCGGTGTCCACACGGGTGAGCACCTGGTCGAGCAGAGCCAGTCCCTCGCGGGCTTCCTCCTCGGTGATGGTGCACGGAGGTACCACGTGGAGGCGGTTGGAGTTGACGAAGAGCAACAACCCGAGTTCCTTTGCGGCGCGTGCGGCCTCAGCCATCACCGGACTGCTGCCGCCGTTCGGTGCCGCCGGTTCCCGGCTCTCCCGATCGGTGACCAGTTCGACGGCCCAGAAGACACCACGGCCACGGACCTCACCCACGCTCGGGTGCTTCTCCTGAAGTTCAGCCAGCCCGGGACCGAGCACTTTGTCTCCGATGCGCCGCGCGTTGTCGACGATGCCTGCTCCCTCCATGACGGTGATGGCGGCGACGGCGGCGGCGCAAGCCAGGGGATGTCCGGAGTAGGTGAGGCCGCCGGGGTAGACGCGGTCCGCAAAATGCTGGGCGATGCGGTCACCAATGACGACACCGCCGAGCGGTACGTAGCCGGAATTGACGCCCTTGGCGAAGGTCAGCAGGTCGGGGACGACGCCTTCGTCGTCGCAGACGAACCACGCGCCGGTACGGCCGAATCCGGTCATCACCTCGTCGACGATGAAGACGATGCCGTACTTGTCGCACAGCTCGCGTACGCCGGCCAAGTAGCCGGGAGGCGGCAGCATGATGCCCGCGGTGCCGGGGACAGCCTCGAGCAGGACTGCCGCGACGGTGTCCGGGCCTTCCAGTTCGATGACTTGCCGAAGGTGGGTGAGCGCACGCTGGCACTCCTCCTCTTCGGTGGTGGCGTGGAAGTGGCTTCGGTAGAGGTACGGGCCGAAAAAGTGGACGACTCCGGAGCTGCCGTTGTCGTTGGGCCAGCGGCGCGGATCTCCAGTCAGGTTGATCGCGGTCTGCGTTCCGCCGTGGTAGGAGCGGTAACGAGAGAGCACCTTGGGGCGGCCGGTGACCAATCGGGCCATGCGCACGGCGTGCTCGTTTGCGTCGGCCCCGCCGTTGGTGAAGAAGACCCGGTTCAGGTCGCCAGGGGCGCGTTCGCTGATGAGCTGGGCGGCGCGGGAGCGCTGGTCGTTGGCGTGCTGCGGGGCGATGGTGGTCAGGGTGCGGGCCTGGGCGGCGATCGCCTCCACCACATAGGGGTGCTGATGACCGATGTTTGTGTTCACCAGCTGGGAGGAGAAGTCGAGCATGCGGCGCCCCCTCCCGTCCCAGACATAGCAGCCCTCGGCGTGAGTGACGACCATCGGATCAAGTGCGGACTGCGCCGACCAGGAATGGAAGACGTGGCGGCGGTCGAGTTCGTAGGTGCGGGCGACGGCGGCGGCGTCCGGCGCGGTGGGGTCGAAGGTCATGACGGCACCTCTCTCAGACGGTCTGCGGAAAGCCGAGGTTAAGGCCGCCGTCGCGGGGGGCCCGCCAGCGTGTGGTGACGACTTTGCCCCGGGTGAAGAAGTGCACTCCCTCGGTACCGTGCGCATGCGTGTCACCGAAGAGGGAGTTCTTCCAGCCTCCGAAGCTGTAATACGCCATGGGCACGGGTATCGGCACGTTGATGCCGATCATGCCCACTTCCACCTCGTTCTGAAAACGGCGGGCGGCTCCGCCGTCGTTGGTGAATATCGCCGTTCCGTTGCCGTAGGGATTGGCGTTGATCAGTTCCAGGGCCTCGTCGTAGGAGTCCACCCTCAACACGGACAAGACCGGTCCGAAGATCTCATCTGTGTAGCAGCTCATGTCCGGAGTGACGTGGTCGAGCAGCGTCGGGCCGAGCCAGAAGCCGTCACGACCGCCGTCGGCGGTCACCTGCCGGCCGTCCAGGACCAGCTGCGCGCCTTCCTGCTCAGCCCTGTCGACGTAGGAGGCGACCCGGTCCCGGTGCGCGGCAGTCACCAGCGGCCCCATGTCGGTGTTTCGGGTGCCGTCACCGGTCCTGATGGCCCGGGCTCGTGCAGCGATCTTCGTCACCAGTGAGTCAGCCAACGCGCCGACCGCCACAACGGCAGAAACGGCCATGCATCGCTCACCTGCCGAGCCGAAACCAGCATTGACCATCGCGTCGGCGGCCAGGTCGAGATCTGCGTCCGGCAGCACCACCGCGTGGTTCTTCGCTCCACCGAGCGCTTGGACACGCTTGCCGTGGGAAGTGCCCTTGGCGTACACGTACTGGGCAACGGGTGTGGAGCCGACGAAGCTGACCGCCTTGACGGCCCGGTGGGACAGCAGTTCGTCGACGGCGATCTTGTCACCTTGCAGCACATTGAAGACGCCCGCAGGCAGACCCGCCTCGGCCCACAGCTCTGCCATCCACAGCGCCGCCGACGGGGCCTTCTCGCTGGGCTTGAGCACGACGGTATTGCCCGCTGCGATGGCGATGGGGAAGAACCACATGGGGACCATGGCGGGGAAGTTGAAGGGCGCCACAATGCCGACGACTCCGAGCGGCTGCCGCGTGGAGTGCACGTCCACCGAGCTGGAGGCGTTCTCGCTGAAGCCACCCTTGATCAGGTGAGGGATGCCGCAAGCGAATTCCACCACCTCTTGCCCACGGGCGACCTCGCCCAGCGCGTCGGACAGCACCTTGCCGTGCTCCCCAGTGATGATTTCGGCGAGTTCCTCCTTGCGCTGATTGAGCAGCTCACGGAAGCGGAACACCGTCGCCACCCGCTTGGCCAGCGACGTGTCGCGCCAAGCCGGGAACGCGGCGGCGGCTGATTCGATCACCTCGCGGGAATCCGCCACGTGGGCCAGTGCCACTTCGCGGGTCACCGCACCGGTGGCCGGATTGGTCACCGCAGCGGCACGTCCGCTGTTGCCGGCAAATGCCTTGTTGTCGACCCAATGACCGACACGCCGCAGATCGCTGATCGCCACTGCTTCCACCCCTTTCGTCGCCCGCCGGTAGCCGGGACGGCATCCGGCGGTGGGTTCGCTGACTGCCCGTGAGGTTGCCAGGCCCTGCAGCGACAGTCTGTCCGCCTGCCATGGATAATGTTTACAATGTGTCAGTGCAGCCGACCGTGCGAGAAACGCTTCAGCTGTCAGCCCTGGCTAACGGGAGGCCCCGGGTCATCGGCGGCCACAACCACCTCGACCGCCCGGTGCAGTGGGTGCATTCCAGCGACCTCGCCGACCTCACGGACCTGCTGGCAGGCGGGGAACTCGTTCTCACCACGGGACTTCCCCTGGCTGGTGGTGCCCGACAGACCGCGGCCTACCTCGGCATGCTGGCCGAGCAGGACGTGGCAGGTCTTGTCATTGAGCTGGGCACCCACCTCAAGACGTTGCCTGAGTACCTGACGAGGTTGACCCGTTCCCTGCCGTTGCCCGTAGTCGCCTTGTCAGTGAGGGTTCGGTTCGTCGAAGTCACCCAGCAGGTGCACCGCCTGATCGTGGCCGATCAGTACTCCCAGGTGGAGTTCGCCCGCACTCTTCACGAGGTTTTCACCTCGCTGAACATCGCCCGGGCTTCGACCGCGGACATCGTCACCCGCGCGGCGCAGACCGTGGGCGCCCCCCTGGTTTTGGAGGACGTCGGTCGGCACGTGCTCGCCTTTTGCCCGCAGGACATGCCGACCGCCGAGCTGCTGCACCAGTGGAGCGAACGATCACGCCTCCACGACGCAGCGAACGGGTGCTCCCCCGAAGCCCTCTGGTCGGCGGTCCCGGTGGGCATCGGCTCCGAACAGTGGGGACGCCTGGTTCTGCCCGCGCCGGTACCCGACGCATCCCGCGCACGCATGGTCCTCGAACGCGCCGCACAGTCGCTCCAACTGCACCGGATGATTCAGCAGGAGCGCGACACCCTGGTCGTCCAAGCACTCGGCGGCCTCTTCGATGATTTGCTGAGCGGTCGGGTCAGCGACGAAGAGGAGGCCGTCGCCCGAGCAACGGCCCTGGGGCTGTCCGCCGGCGGTCGGTACGTCGCACTGTCCGTCCGCGTTCCGTCATCGGGGTCCGACGCACTGGCCCAGGGGGAGGTCGACCGGCGCGTTCTTGCTGCCGTCCGCCAGGCGGTGGCAGCCTCCGGCGAGAGCGCCATCGTGTCCATCCGCCGCCAGGGAACCGTGTCCGCGCTCCTCACCTGCCCGCCGCACGGCAGCGAACGCGCTCTCGCCGCCGTGAGCAGAGCGCTGCGCGAGAGACTGTCGGGACGAAGCGGCACCGCGGGTTGGGTGGCCGGCACCGCACCTACCGCCCCCAGGCTGACTGAAGCCGCGTTCCGGCTCGCCGAGGCGGAACACCTGGCGGAAGTCGGCCTGACCATGCCTGAGGCGAACCGGGTCTACCGCTCAGCGGATGTGCGGTTGAGGGGACTCGTCGCCCTGCTGCGAGACGACCACCGGCTGCAGAGATTCGCCGAGACCGAACTGGGCTCACTCCTCGACCACGACGCCCGCACAGGTGACGACCTCCTCGGGCTTCTGCGCATTCACCTTGACTGCGGCGGGTCCAAGACCGAGACCGCACGCCTGGCCGGTCTGAGTCGTCCTACCCTCTACAGTCGGCTGCGTACCATGGAGCGCATCCTGTCCGTCTCCTTGGACTCCGCCGAGTCGCGCACGTCCCTCCACACGGCACTCATGATCGCTGACGCGCACAGGTTCGGCCGGGAGAATTCAGGACGGCTATGACACGGGCGCGGAGCAGCAAGCGGCGCTCTGGGCGCCGCAGCACGAGCAAACCGGAGGACGAAACCCTGGCCAGCAGCAGACGGGAACGTGCCCCATGCGTTGCAGGGCCGCCGCCTCAGCAAAAAGGTACGGCCCGCCGGCAGAGCGGCGAGCCGTCACAATTGCGCTGCAGTTCAGAGCACGGGATGGCGTGTGTGCCAGTCGGTGGCGCGCTGGTAGCGGGCAGCGACGGACACCACGTCCGCGTCTGCCCACAGCGGGCCGATGAACTGCAGCCCCACCGGTAGTCCTTGAGACGTGAAGCCCCCCGGCACGCTCAACGCGGGCAGACCGGCATGAGCGGGCGGTTCCGTCATCGAGTGGAGCAGCAGGGCCAGCGGCGGCGCCTCCTGGCCATCGACCATGCCGCGGGGGCCGTAATCGCCCGCGTTGGGGAAGGCGGGCACCGGTGTAGTGGGCGTCACAAGCACGTCGGCCCCGTTCATGGCGGTGGAGAACGCGTTGTAGATCTCGGTCTTGCCCTGTGTGAAGGCCGTGTAGACCTGCCTGCCTGTGACGTTCTTGGCGCGTTCGGCCATCTCAAGGATCATGGGCCATACCTCCACGCCGCCCGCCTGCAGCTGCTCCACCAACTCCAGGTACGCATAACCGTTGAGGTGATCAAAGAACACCTGCGTGTCGGGCAGCTGGATGCCGACCTCCTCCACGCTCGCGCCTGCGGCGCGCATATCCTCCAGGGCCGCAGCGAAAACCCGGCGTATCTCGGGGTCGAGAACTTTCTGGCCCAGGTCGTAACAGGCAGCGACGCGCACTCCGGTCAAGTCTCCCGGCGTGAGCGCGGCCTCGGTGTAGCTACGGGCGTCGCGCGGCACGGAGAAGCGGTCGGAGGGATGGTGGCCTGCGGTGGCGTCGAAGACGATCGCCGCGTCCAAGACCGTGCGGGCGATGGGACCGTCGGTGGAGTCGCCGTCGACGCACTCGGCTGCGGGTATCCGGCCGATGGAAGGCTTGATACCCACCACGCCGCACAGTGCGGACGGCACCCGGATGGAACCTCCGCCGTCCGAGCCCCAAGCCACCGGCCCGACACCGGCGGCCACCGCGGCAGCCGCGCCGCCGCTGGAACCGCCGGGGGTGTAGCCCGGCCTCCAGGGATTGCTCGTCGTCCCGGTGAGCTTGCTCTCGGTGACGCCGAGCAGGCCGAACTCGGGCGTGGTGGTCTTTCCGAGCAGGATGGCCCCCTGCTCCTTCAGCCGCGCCCAGCCGATCGCGTCTTCGTCGGGGACGTACTCGCTGAAAGCAACAGATCCGTAGGTCGTCCGGACACCGGCGGTTTCGGCCAAGTCCTTCACAGTCATCGGCACACCGAACAGCGCAGGCAGCTCCTCCCCCGACCGCAGGCGGCTCTCCGCCTTCTTGGCGTCGGCACGCGCTTGGTCGGCGGTGGTGGTGACCATGATGTTGAGTGCCTGATCGACATGCTCCATCCGGTCGAGCACGGCATCGACCACCTCAACGGGCGATACCTCGCCGCTCCGGTACAGTTCCGCGAGCTCTGCTGCGCTCTTCCGGATGATCTCGTCTGACATGCCGTCTCCTTACCCTGCGTCATATTGCTGGTGGTACGTCGGTGTGTTGCGCTTTCCTTATTGCGTTGTGTTGTGTCTGGTGAGTGCGCGTCCGGTCCGGCTACGGAAGCAGGTGGACCGGGTCTGTCATGGTGATGCGCCCTGGGCGAACCACGTCCGCGTAGACGCCGAACAGGACGGCCGGTCCCCAGGCACTGGGGGTGGCGCCCCGCACGCTACGGATTCGGGCCTGCATCCGCAGCGCTCGGTCACCATCCCGCGGGCGGTGTTCGACCGCCAGGCAGCGCGGGATGCCCTCGCGCACGCGCAATTGGCACTCGCCGATCTGCAGGACCCTGTTGTTCCAGCCGTCCTCCTCGAAGGGCACGTCGCCGAGGTCGGCGGTGACGTTGAGCCGGAATCGGCGCGGATCCACAGGCTGGCCGTCCGTCTCCGTGCCCAGCGCGGCCAGTGATGCGGTGGACTGGAGAGTCACCGGGTACGCATCGTGTCCGCCGCCGGGATCGGTGCAGTGCACCAATCGCAGTGCCCGGCCGGCGATTTCGGACAGGTACTCATCCCAAGGGCCGGGTGCCCACCGCCCCTGGACTGTCCGGTCGTCGAGGTGGAAAGGGCGCGCACCGCCCGCGGGCTCGAGCGCCTGGGCGCACTCGGTCCTCTCGCCCCGGCCCACAGCGAAAGTTCCGGAGGCGGGGTCGTAGGAGGTCCAGTGGTCCAAGAAGATCGGGTCGCGCGGGACCGAGTACAGCCGTTCGTCGATGTCCACGAGGAAGAACTCTCGGTTTCCGACGATGCCGGTGCTCTCGACCTGGATCTCCGGCACTACCCGCAGCGCGAAGCCCTTGGTCGCAGTGACCTCCAGGCGAGCGAGCGATCCGATGCCCACTGACTGCGAGCTCATCCCAGGGCGTCCGGCACCTCTTGGCCACGGACGAAGGCGGTGGCGCGCACGGCCGCGTCGGCGCCGGAGGTGATCGCGCCGTCCATCCAGCCGAACCAGCGGCGGGAGATGTCACCCCCTGCGAAGAAGAACGGTCCCGGGTTTGCCGCGAGTTCGTGCCAACCTACGGCTTGGCCGGGCCTGGCGGTGTGCCAGGTGCCCCGCGCGAAATCATCGCTGATCCAGTCGTGCGACAGTGTCTCCGCCTGCTGGCCGATCGCGGGATGCCGAGCCTGCAACGCGGTCCAGCCCCGCTGCAGCGCCGCCTCGTGGCTCGGCTCGGCGACACCGAAGTACGCCACGGCACTGGTGTCGGCGCCGGCTACCGCGTACGCCTCGATGGCGTCGGGCCAGCCGACGGAGTGCAGCCCGTCCGCCTCGCCCGCAACCGTGGTCCACCCCTTGGCCGCCCGTCCCACGTGCCCTTGGGCCACGACCCGTCCCGCTTCTGGGGTGATGGGGACGTCGAGACGCAGCTGGGACAGTACGTTGACAGGCAACGCGATGATCGCCGCGGCGGCGGTCACCGAGAACCCGTCGCCGGACACGACGACGCCGTCGTCGTGCGGTCCGACACCTTCGACCCGGTGGCCGAGCCGTACACGCGATCCCAACTGCTCCGCGATGGCCCGCGCGATGCCGTCGGTGCCACCAGCGATCCGGGCGGACTCGCCCTCGAACGCGGCGCGGGCGCTTCCGAATCCGCTGACCTCGTGCAGCAGACTGATGACGGAGTAGTCGTTCTCGCTCGC
Source organism: Streptomyces sp. UH6 (assembly GCF_013421635.1). Taxonomy (NCBI): domain Bacteria; kingdom Bacillati; phylum Actinomycetota; class Actinomycetes; order Kitasatosporales; family Streptomycetaceae; genus Streptomyces; species Streptomyces sp. UH6. The sequence goes on from NZ_JACADT010000001.1 coordinate 48,953, forward strand.
GCCCATGAGCGCGAACGACTCGGCGAGCAGCCTCTGACGTACCTCCGTTCGCAGGCCAAGTTCCTCAAGGTAGTCGGCCATGGTCACATCCAAGTGCTCGACGGCCCGGTACCAGTCGGGACGGTCGAAAGCGACCAGGGCGGCGTCCTTGTCCAGACGCGCCAGGGCTCGCTCGTACTCGCTTCCCGCCATGGTGTCGAGCGGGTCGGCGTCGTCCCAGTCCTTGGTCTGGTCGAGCGCAAGATCGAGGCCGTACTTCGCCGCCTCCCGCACGACCGCCTCGTGGTGGTTGGGCGCGACCCATTCCGCGCCGAGGTCGACCGCGGTGCCGGCCGCCTCGAACGTCTTCGTCCAGGTGCGGCCACCGACCCGGTCGCGCGCTTCCAGCACCACGACGTCCATTCCGGCCGCGACGAGGTCCCGGGCGGCGACGAGACCCGCCAGACCTGCCCCGGCCACCACGACGTCTGCTTGCCTCATCGCACTCCTTCTGCTTCAAAGCCCGGGCACGACCGCGAGCCCCTGTCAGCTTGGCGGGAGTATGTATGATGCGCGTTGTGTAACGCAATAAATATTTCAATCCTGGAAGCTCGACCCGCAGGGAAGCCGGGTGCCGGCCATGGCCTACGTCATCACACAGAACTGCTGCAACGACAGCTCGTGCGTCGCTGTCTGCCCGGTCCAATGCATCCGACCCCGCCCCGGTGACCCCGATTTCACCGCCACCGACCAGCTCTACATCGACCCCTCCGCCTGCATAGACTGTGGCGCCTGTGCTGCGGAGTGCCCGGTCGAAGCGATCGTTCACGACGCCGAACTGCCGCCGCATCTAGAAGAGTTCCGTCGCATCAACGCCGACCACTTCGCCGACCACCCGCTCACCGAGGTGGCACCACCACCTATCACGCGTCGACGCCTTCCACGAGAACGGCCTCGCCTCCGGGTCGCCGTCGTGGGCTCCGGTCCGGCCGCCCTTTACGCGGCCAGCGGGCTCAGCGAGATCCGTGGAGTCGAGGTCACCGTCATCGAGAAGCTGGCAGTGCCTTACGGGCTCGCACGGTTCGGCGTAGCGCCGGACCACAAGCGGACCAGACGCATCATGGAGCGGTTCGCTCCGATCCTGCAGCGCCCCAACGTGACCAGCCGGTTCGGCGTCGAGGTCGGCCGGGACGTCAGCATCGAGGAGCTCCGTCGGCATCACCACGCGGTGATATGGGCCGTCGGGGCCTTCACCGATCGCGCGCTGGGCATTCCCGGCGAGGAGCTCGCAGGGTCGGTGTCCGCCCGGGACTTCGTCGCCTGGTACAACGACCACCCTGACTTCGCTGACCGCCGGTTCGACTTGTCCGGCCGGCGTGCCGTCATCATCGGCAATGGAAATGTTGCTCTCGATATCGCGCGGCTCCTTGCCCAACCCGTTGCGGCCCTGGAACACACATCGATCGCTCGTCATGCCCTGGAAGCCCTCCGACAGAGCGCGGTCGAGGAGGTGATGGTCGTCGCACGGCGAGGCCCAGCCTCCGCCGCCCACGGCACCGGCGAGCTTCTGGCGATGAGTCACCTCTCTGATGTCGACCTCTTGGCGCATCCGGAGGAAATCACTGTGGCCGAGCCCCAACTCGACACCATCGAGCACGCGTCACGTGATCTTCGACGCCGGCTTGCCGTAGTACGGGAAGCGGCTACTCGGGTTCCCAGTGCCCGGCGTCGGATCACACTGCGATACCGCCTCACCCCTGCCGAACTTACGGGCGACACCGCGGTGACAGGCATCCTGCTGCATCGGCCTGACGGTACAGCCGAGAGAATCGACACCACACTCGTCATCCGAGCCACTGGCTTCCGCGGTCGAGCAACGGCCGGTCTGCCGTTCGACTCGACGACCGGCACGATTCCCCACCGTGCTGGCCGCATCCTCGCTGCATCGGGCGAGCCGCTTCACGGTCTGTACTGCACGGGCTGGATCAAACGCGGACCCACCGGAAACATCGGCGCCAACCGTGTCGACGCCGAAGAGACGATCACCTCGCTTCTCAACGACTTCACCGAAGGGCTGTTGCCGGACCCGGTCACACCCGCAGGACCGGGTCCCCTGACCCGCCTGGACAGGACGGATGAGTGATCGTCAGCAGGTGCCGTCGGGCGGCTCTTGGCCGTTGAGCCACCGGAGAACCTGTGTGAAGTCGCCGTCGCCGGGGAGGCCGAAGGCGGGGCCGGTGGTGACGGCGCACCTCTGCCACCGCCTGAATCCCTCCCCGGATAACCCCACCACACTCGACGACCGGGGCCGGCGAACTGGTACCGCACGCAGCGCTGCTCACCCCCACCGCAGGCTGACGCGTTTGGGCACGAGCGACGCCCTGCTCACACTCGAGCCGGGCCTCCCTCGCCGTGCACGCTGAAATGCAACGGCGAGAAGTACCCGGAGCAGCGGCACGCGAGGTGCCCGGTGAGTCAAAGGTCGATCCGTCAACTGACCTTACGGCCGGACTCGCTGCACGGCTGCGAGGTCCGCAGCGCCGCCGAGGGCCCTTCGGCCAGACGCGGAGACTGCTCGCGGCAGGGACTGCGCCAGCTCACCGGCTCCCCCAAGGACGGTCATGAAGCGATCCCTCCACGTCGGTAGGGTGACGTACTCCGCAGCGCGAGCCGTCACGCGCTGGCTCGTCTGCACGAACGGGCGGACGTGACGCTCGTAGGCGGTGAAGGCCGCGGCCGTGTCCGCGCCGTGCTCCTGGAGCGACTTGGCCAACGTCACCGCCCCCAGAAGTGCGCCGTGTGCACCCAGCCCTGACAAGGGGTCGATGCAGTGGGCCGCGTCGCCGATGAGGACGACGCGACGGGCGGACCAGCGGGATGTGCGGACCTGGGTGAACCGCGTCATCAGTACGTCATCCGACGCCAGCACCCCTTCAGCGATGTCTTCGAGTTCGCGTCCTGTGCTGTACAGGGCTTTCGCCACTTGCTCGACCAGTGGCCGCAGTTCGGTGACGTTCTGGGGAGCCTGGACGGCGGCAACAATTTGCGTCTTGGCAGTTTGGGGATAGGGGTAGGCGAACACCACGGCGCGGTGACGGCCGACGACTACTGCGTCGGGGTCAGGCATGGCACGGTCAACGGTCATCCACAGGTGCGACAAGCCGTTGCGGTAAAGACTTGCGTCCGTGTTGCTCAGCACGAGGCCGCGTACCGTGGAGTGGACACCGTCGGCACCGACGACGATGTCGAAGGGCTCCCCTGGCCCCTCACCGTCCTCGGCGAACTTCGCGAGCACCTGTTCGGCTCGATGCTCCAGCGACACCAAACGTGTCCCCAGGCGCACGTCGACCTCCTCCGGTACGTGCTTCAGCAGCTCCTCGATCAGCCTGCCGCGATGGGCAAGGCGGTTTTCGCCGCCGGCGAAGGTGATCTGAAGGGGGCGGCGACCGCCCTTGAACCGCAAAGCCGTCGCCGGGGTGGCGAAGCTCGTCCGTTCCACGATGTGGTCGGCATCCATCTTGTGCAGGATGGCCTGAGCTGTGGCGCTGAGATCGAGCACGAAGCCCCCGCTGTGCGGGGCTGAGCTGGCATCGACGAGCACAACGTTCCATCCCGTGTGATGAAGCCACCATGCCGCAGCGCTGCCGGCGATACCGCCGCCGACCACCAAGGCTCGCCTCGCACCTGCCGGGGAACTTGCTGTGTGTGCCATGAGGTGTCTCCTCACCTGTTCGGCCTGGTCCCGCGCACGTCCTTGCAGCTCAGGCCAGATGTCCACGAACTTGTACGTCTGTACTTGTACGCTTGTACTTGTACGATGGTACATTAGCTGGGCTGGTCGAAAACAAGGAGTGCAGATGACCGAAACAGACAGCACGGGACCCAAGCGCAGCCGTCGTGATCCGGAGGCCCGTCGACGGGCGATCGTGCAAGCGGCCGCGGAGCTACTGATGGGTTCCGGAGACTTGACGCACCGCCAGGTGGCCGAGCGGGCAGGGGTGCCGTTGGGAGCGACCACCTACTACTTCGCCACACTCGGCGAGCTGCGAGAGGCCGCACTCGCCCAACTGGCCGACAGCCTCAACAACCACCTCGCCAGGATCGCGGACGAGGTCGCCGCCGCCAACGGTGACGCGACCGTGCTTGCCGGGCAGCTGCACGCCTACCTCAGCGACGTCGAGCAGGTGCGGGCCGACGCCGCCCTCTACAGCTCCGCGGCGCAGGATCCCGCACTGCGACATCTCGCACTGCGATGGTTCGATGGATTCATCCAGCTGACTGCGGCCCTGACCGACCCGACCACCGCACGCAACATCGCCGTCTACGTCGAAGGGGCCAGCCTGCACGCGACCCTCACCGGCAAGCCCCTCGACCTTCCCACTCTCACCAGCGCCCTCACGGCGCTGCTGCGCGCTGAAGGAGAGGGAGCATGATCACCAACCACGACGACAGGCAATCGCACGCGTCGGCGCTCAGCCCCGCTCAGCGATGGGCCGCCCTGGCCGTCCTGTCGGCCAGCCTGGTCGTCATCTCCATCGACATGACGATCCTCAATGTCGCGCTGCCGCACATCACCACGGACTTGACACCGACCGCCGCGCAACAGCTGTGGATCGTCGACATCTACGCGCTCGTCCTAGCGGGCCTGCTCGTCCCCATGAGCGCCGTCGCCGACCGCTTCGGCCGCAAGCGCATCCTGCTCACCGGCTTCGGCGTGTTCGCAGTCGCCTCCCTGCTCGTACTGACGGCAACCACGCCCAGCTTGGTGATCGCCATCCGCGCCCTGCTCGGAATCGGCGGCGCGATGATCATGCCGACGACCTTGTCGATGATTCGCGTAATCTTCACCGACCCCAAGGAACGCGCCACGGCGCTGGGCATCTGGGCTGCCGTCTCCTCGCTAGGCATGGCCGTCGGCCCCGTCGTGGGCGGCCTCCTGCTCGAGTACTACTCCTGGCAGTCCGCCTTCCTCATCAACGTTCCACTGATGGCCATCGCCCTGATCGCCGGCCTCTTTCTGCTGCCCGAGTTCCGCAGTGCAACGCCGCCGCAGTGGGACACCATCGGCGCACTGGCCTCCATCAGCGGCATGGCCGCGCTAGTGTGGTCGATCAAGCACTTCGCCCACGAAGGAGTCGGCGATCTGTCGGGGTGGGCCGTCTTCAGCGCGGCTGTACTGGCCCTGACCTGGTTCGTCCGGCGTTGCCTGAGCCGGAGCAACCCCATGCTCGACCTGCGCCTGTTCCGCAACGGCCCGTTCACCGCAGGCATCGTCGCGGCGCTGACGTTCATGTTCGCCATGTCGGCGCTGCTGCTCCTGGCGGCACAGTGGCTGCAACTCGTGCGGGGCTCCTCCCCTCTCGAAGCTGGCCTATCCATGCTGCCCGCCGTCCTCGCCGTCGGTGTGGCCTCCCCACTGGCGCCGGCACTGGCCGATCGCATCGGCGCCCGGGCCGTACTCGGCGGGGGTCTCGCCGTGGCAGGGCTCGGCTTCCTCGTCATCTTCCTGGCGCCGACCCCGCTGTCGTACGGCTGGATGGTCATCGCCCTGATCCTCCTCGGCTCGGGGGGCAGCTCCCTCGCCGTGGGCTCAGCGATCATCATGTCGGGCACCCCACAGGACAAGGCCGGAAACGCCGCAGCCCTCGAAGAAACCAGTTACGAACTCGGCAGCGTCCTCGGTGTTGCCATCCTCGGCAGTATCGCCGCGGCTGCGTACAGCGCGAAACTCACCGCGACGGCCCTCGCCGGACTCGGCCTCGACAGCTCCCAGACGGCAGCAGCTCGCGAGTCCCTCGGAGGAGCCGTAGGCGTGGCTGCGGAAACCGGTTCGCAGAAGCTGACGGTGCTGGCAAACCAGTCCTTTGTTGAGGCCCTCGCGCAGACCGGTCTCGCCGGCTTCATCATCATGACGGTCGCCGCAGCGGCGGTCGCCCTCCTGGTGCCGCGCTCGCTGGACCTCAGCAAGCAGTCACACTGACGTCCCCCTCTTCCACCAGCGCTGCGCCACGGATCACAGGCTCGTCGTACTGTCGCCTGACCGCCCTGGCAAAGCACGGAACGGATGACCCTTCCTGGCAGCCACGCGGCGGTGTTGGAACCGCCGGACCAGCCGATGCCCACGCTCTGCCTCTCCCAGTGCGCGTGCTGCCGCCAGCACACGGCGGCCGTTCAGAAGGGCTGAGCACCTGCTCCCCGCCAAGACCTCCTGACGGGGCGCAGTCACGTCCACCCACACGACCATTACGCGCCGGAATTCTGGTCCCCGATCGGAACACCCCCGCGTCGGCGGGGAGGACGTCAGGTGATGCGGGCGGGCGCTCGGTGACTGCGGAACACCCACGCGGACGCGGGGTGTTCCGACGACTGCTCAACGCACCCGCACGAGTTCGACGTCCTTTCCGCCGACGCGGGGGGGGTGGTCTGGATCCGTTCGCTTCAGACCGCAGAGGTCCGGAGTCCACCCTGCCTTAGATCTGTTTCTGCCCCAGGCGACCGAATCCCCGGCTGCTGGGCTCCACGGCGTCCTGCACCGGCCGCCTGACCTGGAAAGAACTACGGGCGTCCGTGGGAGTCCTCTGGGACTTTCCTGGGACTTTCGGCCGCATCAGGGGGCACGAGCGTGAAACAGCCGAAAGGCCATATCTGCAGGTCAGCAACTGATGGTCGATCGTTCTCGCAGGCCAGCTGAGTGACTGGTCTCTTCCGCGACATCTGACGGGAAGATGCCGTCGCACCCCGTGGAACCGCGAAGCATGTTCCGGGAGGGGTGCGGCGGCACTTCCGGGTCCGGCCTGGGACTTCTGGTCCTCGGCGCGCCCCTCACGGCCGTGCCGCCGCCCGAGGGAACTGCGTCCGGCTGCCCCGACCGCGTCGGGGCTCAGTCGCCGCCCCCGTTCCCGATCGCGCACTCCCTCTCCGTGAGGGGCCGCGTGTCCCCGGCCACCCGGCTGCACACCACCCGGGAGTGCGAGGAACCGTCCTCGCGGCGACGAACCTCCATGAGGGCGATGCTGTGCCCCTTGCGGCCCGCGTAGAGCGGCGCCTGCTGGAAGTCGATCGTGCCGGTGGCCATGCCGTGGAGCCGTACGGCCCGCAGATTGACCCAGGTGGAGCTCCTGCTCTGCGCGGTGTCCTCACGGGAGGCCGCGTCGAACAGGGCCCGGGTCGCGTCGTACGAGAGGGCGGTCTGCCCGCTGGCCAGCGCGGGCGAGTCGTGACGCACCGTGTCGCCGACGCCGGGCAGGTACTCCGCGGCGTGGTTGTAGAACTCGGTGTCCCGGGCGGCCTTGCGCAGCTCCGCCAGCGCCGCGTGGTACAGCGTGACCTTGGGAGCCACGCTCTCGTTGCCGGGCGCGAAGACGGCCTTGGACAGGTCGTCACCGGTGATGACGGACATCTCCCGGCCGGCGCATCCCGAGTGCGTGCCGAGCTGTTCCATGAAGGGACCGACGTCCTCCACCCGGCCCGCGAAATAGATCACCGACGGCACGGCGGCGCTCCCGCAGATCTTGCCGGCCGGCCCCCGGAACTCGGGGTCGCCACCCGGGCCGAGGGCGTACGACAACGGATCCTGCAGGGCGAAGTCCTCCCGGTCGAGCATCTCTCCGCCGTAGCGGGCCTGTTCCTCCGTGTAGCGGTCGTCGGAGGCCTTGGTGTCGCGGGCGACCACCAGGGCCGGCGGCCGCTGCCCTCCGGCCGCCCGGCGCAGCTGCCGTGCTATCAGGCCGAGTTGAGAGGTCTGCCAGTCGTCCGGGGCGGCGAGGCTGAACCAGTTCGCGAACTGCTTCGGCAGGTAGGTGGCGGAGTTGGTCCCGGACACGACGGGCAGCCCTGCCCGCTGGAGTATGCGCGTCGTCCGCTCGCTGGAGTCGAGGTCCCGCCCCGTGCCGACCACGCCCACCAGTGTCGGGTCCCGCTCGGCGTACGCGGCGATCAGCTCGGCCATCTCGACCTGGTCACCCAGGTCGACGCCGCCGTTGGCCACGAGCACCCGCAGCTTCACGCTGGACGCCTTGTTCACCACCGCCTGGGCGAGGTAGACACCGCCGAGTTCCTCCAGCCCTTTCACGGGGGAATAGCCGCGCCGTTCGTCGGCACTGAGCGGCCCCGCGTAGACCACCGTGACGTACGTGCCCGGGCCTGCCCCCAGGGCCCTCTCGTTCTGCTCCGCGATCTTCGTCTCCAGCTGTGACAGGGTCCACGGCGCACCGCCCGGGCGGGAGGCCTCCCCGTCGGCCGGTTCGCCGTCGCCGCCCGGCAGCCACCTGGAGAACCGGACCCCCTCCGTGGCGATCCCGATGCACTCCGTGGTGCGGTCGTCGGAAGCGGCCTTGCGGCGGGTGTCCCGGTTCGCGGTCAGCCAGGTGGTGGAGCAGTGCCGGTCGGACAGCACGTCGGCGTACGCGACGGTGCCCCCGGCCAGCAGGACCAGCGACAGGGCGAGCGTCTGCGCGGACCACGCCACCCGGGCGACGGTGCGCCTCGTGGACGCCTTCACACACCGCCCCGTGTCCAGTGCGGTCTGGCGCTCCTTCGCGGGCACCGGGATGCTCACCACCCAGGGCAGACCGCCCCAGTGGCTCGGGGACTGACCCACGCGCAGGTTGACGGCCCACGCCATGTGCCAGTCGGAGAGCTGTGTCCGGTCGGCCTCCTGCGCACGCCCGCCGCCCCCGGCCGTTCCCGTTTCCCCTCCCGCCGGGAGGGTGCGCCTCAGGAGCTCGACGCTGTCGCGGGGCACGGCGGCGACCACCAGCAGCGGGTCGAGCTCACTGCGACGGCTGCGGATGTCGCTGACGGCCTTGATCAGCTCGATCCCCCCGTTGTCGGCGTCCGCCACCGGGAGGAACATCATGGGCGGCCGGAGCCGCTTGAACCCGCGGAGGTCCCAGCTCCACCGACGGTGGCTGTCCCGCAGGTCCTCGAGCAGGGCCAGCACGTGCAGCCGCAGCCGGAAGGCGTCCTTCTCCTGGCTGTCGGTCATGGCCTGGGCGACTTCGTACAGACGCGCCGCGACGCCGTCCCGGGACCGGAAGGGCCGCAACGGCGAGGCCGCGACGGGCCGGCTCTGCGCGGCGGCCGCCCGCAGGAACGTGGTGGTCATGAACCAACGGCACTCCCTGCGCAGCCACTGGAAGACCGGCATGCTCCGCGGCACGAAGTTGAGGATCAGGAGCAGCGCCACGAGGCCGGTGCCGCAGAGCGCCGCCGTGATGCCCGAGACGTCCGCGAGGGTCGCCGCCAGGGTGGCGGCGACGACGGTCGTGATGATCATCGGAAACACGTGGCTCATGTCGCTGACCGTGCGCCGCGGCACCCAGTGGGAGAACTGGGGACGACGCTCGTCCACCAACGCCCTCAGCAACGCCTTCTCGGAGGCCCTCCGGTCCCCCTCGCCCGCCTCGCCCGCCGAGGCCGACTCCGCCCACCTCCTCACGGCGTCGTCGACCGCGACGACGAATCGGGTCCGGGGGAAGACGTACCGCCGGTAGTCCGAACGGTCCCGGTCGGCGCGCGAGCCGACGCCGTTCCACTTCTTCGGGTCGCTGAGCTCACCGACCGCGCGTATCGCGTTGCGTAACCCCTCCGCCCTGACGTCGTCCGGCCCCGGGTCCTCGCCGGGCCGTGTCCGCCGACGTCCTCCTGCCATCGCCGACGGGACCGCGCACCGGGTGCCGTGGCTCTTCTGCACCTCGCACAGCTCCGTCGCGATGCTCCGCGCTCCGGTGTCGTCGTCCGAGTGCAGGACGACGACGGGCATGGGCGGGTCGCTCGATCGGAAGTCCTGTACCACCGCCTCCACCTGCCGCTGGACGTCGAACCCCTCCCGGGTCCCCATCCGCGGATTGGCCGAACAGGCCGGCAGCACTTCACGTTCCCCGTAGTGCACGTCCATGCCCCCCTCAAGTCCGTGTGCAGACAAGGTACTTGAGGTAACCCCGGTGGAGTGGTCGCCCGGTGCGCCTTCCGTTGACGCAGACATGCGCAGTGACGGGCCGGGCCGTCGGTCTCGGGGCCGCGGCCGGCACCGGAACCGTGCACATCGGTGACTTCCGGGCCGCGGCCGGCCGCCGCCACGCGGGGATCGCGTGGCGGCGGCGCCGTGTGTGTCCGCCCCGGGCCCGCCGTACCGGCGGGGTGTCCGCTACCGCAGGGAGTTCAGGGTGGCCTCCAGGGCGTCGGCGTAGAGCGTGGCGCCGTGGAGGTTCGGATGGAAGGACTTGCTCGAGGTGACCCCCAGGTCCGCCTGCGAGTGGCCGGTGAGGATGACGCCGTGGATCCCTTCCGGATCGCCGCAGATTCCCTTCCCCTCGAACTCGTCGCGCGGGTCGGAGAAGACCGCGCGGGTCCCGTACCGGGAGTTGGCGTCCGCGACGGCGCCGGCCATCTCGGCCGCCAGTACGTCCGCCAGCCCGTTCAGCCAGGCCTTGTTCTGCTCGTTGACGTTCGCGCAGGTCGCCCCGGTCAGGAGTCGGGGATAGCCCATCAGGACGATCCGCGCGTTCGGAGCGCGTTCCTGGATCTTCTGCAAGGTGGTGGCCAGGCGGGGACGCACCGTGTCATGCATCCAGACGGGCGCCCATGCCTCCAGCGGGCCCGTCTCCTCGTCCGGGATCTTGTCCCCGGTGTCCGGGTCGATGGCGCCGATGCTGGCGTCGGAGCAGTGCGGGATCCCGGGAAGGACGCATTTCGTGGCGACGTCGGCGAACCTGGCGTCGTTGCCGCCGATCGAGACCGTCACGAGCGACGTGTGCTGGTCCAGCGCCCCCTGGGCGATCTGGCCCGGCTCGTGGTGCTGGCCCTCGCCGATGAGGTGGTAGTGCCGCGCTCCCGAGCAGGCGACGAACTGGAAGTCCAGGGACGGGTCCCCGGCATCGGCCAGCGCGCCGATCGAGGAAGCACGTCCGGGGAGGACCGCCTGCCGGGACCACGCCTTGCGGGACCGGTGACAGCCGTTCATGGTCTCCTTCTCACCGTTGTAGAAGTCGGTCTCCGGGTAGTAGTCCACGCCGCCGGCTCCTTCCGTGACGCCCTCGCCCGAGGAGTACGAGTCGCCCAAGGCCACGATCTGGTCGCGGGGCTTCCCGCCCAGCGGCTGGAACGCCACGGCGTCCCAGGCCACGTCCTCGGTCCCGTTGCCGTCCCCGGTGATGTTGGACAGGGAGACGCGGGGCTGGCCGGTGAAGTTGAACGCGCCGAGCGACACCCACTTGTTGGTCATCACCCGCTGGGGTTTGGCGCGGTGCGGGCTGGTGGAGTCGGTCCCCAGGACCGAGTAGAGGGCCTGGCGGGTGTGGGCTCCGTGGTCGGGCAGATGCACCCATGCCCTCATCCAGCCGCGGTGGTTGCCGCCCAGTGTCCAGGTGCCGGTGACCTTGGCACGGGGCGGCTCGGTGCCGCGCTGCTGACGGGTGTGGGAGAACCAGAAGTGGTTGTCGTATCCGGCGCCGATCTGGTGGAGATCGATCCGGCCGGAAGGTGAGGCGAAGTCGAACGTGAACGTTCCCGCCGACTCCGACGGCCCGCAGTCGCGGTTGTCGGAGCCGCTGGGAGTGGCCCCGGCGGGGATGTCGTCGACCACGAGGCTGCCGGCCGGCAGTCCGGCCGAACACCTCGGAGGGTAGGCGGAGCCGTCCGGCTGCTCCACGTAGCCGGTGTTGAACCGGTGCAGGGGATAGCCGCAGGCCCTTACCGCGGGACCGCAGTCCTTCCACGTCACGGGCTGGTGGTACCAGCACTTGAGGTACAGCGGATCGGTCTCCTCACCGGGGAGCAGGCACGGTCCGCCGCCGGTGTGGTTGGTGGCGTCCTCGCCGATCTTCGAGGGGGCGCAGTCGTTCCTGCTGTCGCAGAACAGGTCGATCGGCGGTTTCGCGGCGGTGCGGAATCCGGGGGTCAGCCAGGTCGCCTGCCGGTACCCGGGCTGGAAGTCGCCGGGCGCGAACATCGCGGAGAGGGGGCGGGCCGCCCAGCCGATCACCTTCTCCTGGTACGGCCAGTTCTGCGGGTCCTTGGCGTCCGCGTACTGGTCGCCGCCTCCGTCGGACTCCAGGAACGGGTTGCGGTTCTCCTTCCACAGGGGGTTGGCCGGATTGTTGGTCCAGCCCACACCCCACTTGCCCGAGTACTTGTGCGCCTCGGCCTCGGGGTAGTAGCCGGAGTTGTAGGCCCACAGGGCGAAGAACCAGTTCTCGATCCATTTCGGTTCACCGTTGTTGACGACGAGGCCGTCCGCCCGGGTCTGGTTCCACTTGTCGGCGAGGATGTCCGCGCCCTTGGCGATGTTGGCGGCGTAGTCGAGGGCCACGGCTTCCTGCTGGACCGGACTCAGCGTGAGCTCGCCCTTGTCCGGCAGTCGCATCCCGTCGGTGACCTGGGTGATGCCGTAGCCGCAGTCCGCTTCCGCCCAGTCGATCGCCCAGGGGTCGTGCTGCGTGCCGTCGGCCGAGTACTGCACGCCGTAGTAGTTGCCGACCAGAGGGTTGGCCGTGACGCCGGGCACCGCGTAGCGGGTGGCCTGCCACATGTTGGACTCCTGCGCGGTGATGCCCAGCAGGATCTGCGCGGGGATGCGCCAGTCGTCGCCGGTCCCGCCGGTCAGGGACCGGAGAGGGAACAACGTCTGCGGCGAGTACGCGGGCATTCCCATCCCCTTCCAGTCGGCCGGCCGGCTCGCGTGCGCGTTGAGGTTTCTCACCACGGCCTGGTCCACCGCCCATTCGACCTGCCGGGGGGTCGGCTGGAACGCCTGCTTGCGCAGGTCGCCGCGCGGGACGGAGCAGGTGCGGTCCGCCTCGACCGGCGACTCGGCGGCCGAGCGGAACGATTTCGCGTCCGTCTCCGCCTCCGCCTCCACCGGCCGGGGCAGGGCCGGGCTGGTCGCGAGCGAGGTGTCCTGCGCCTTCGCGCTGCCGACGCGCTCGTGCGGCATGGCGTCGAGCGTCACGCTCTGGCCGGTGCCCAGCGCCTTCAGGGTCACCCTTGCCGGCCGGGCCGCCAGGGCGTCCCTGGAGGAGGTCCGCGGGTCCTTGCCGTCGGCCCACGCGGTGGTGAGGGCGGCGCGGCCGTGACTGGAGATGCGCGCGTCCTTGGCGATGCCGCCCGGGTTGCGCACCGAGCCGGGGAGCTTTCGGCCCTGCTCCGTACGGGCGTCGCCCGTGACGAAGACCGTGCCGTCCGCCGCCCTGGCCAGGTCGAAGGCGGTCAGCTTCCCCCTGGCCAGTCGCTGGGCGGTGTTCTTCGCCCCCGGCGAGCGCAGTTGTGCGGGGGTCACGCGGAAGACGGCGGCTTCGGGCGCGGCGTCGGCCTGTGCGGCGGAGCGCGCCGCGCCGGGCAGACGGTCGATGAAGGTGACGCCGCCGTCCGCGTCCGGCTTGAGCTGGAACGGCACGCCGTGGGTGCGGGCCACCACCCGCACCTTCCGGCCGTCGATCCCCACGATCCGACGGCCCTGGGCGGCGACGACGTGTCCGCCGACCGGTACCGCCGAGGTGATCTGCCCGTCCAGGCGGACCTTGCGCGTCGTCCCGCTCGACGCGGCGACGGTGATCAGCCGCGTCTCGGAGGTGGCCGAGGACACCTCGTCGGTGAACTGGGAGAAGACCGCGTTCTCACCGCTGCCGCAGCCCGGCGAGAAGTAGCCCAGGGACGCCTGGAAGGGCAGCTTGCGGACGTTCCCGGTGTCGAGGTCGACGATCGCGGTGAAGGCGCCCCGGCTCATCAGCTCGGGCTTGTTGGTGAACGTCCGGGGCGCGTACGCCACGGCGGCGTACCGGCCGGACTCCGTCACGCAGGCGTTGCCGATCCAGGCGTCCGTCTCGAAACCGGCCTCGGACAGGGTGGCGGCGGTCCGCCACCCGTACCCCTTCTTCTCCTCCGCCACCATCACATGGAACCCGGTGGCGTCCGAGGAGGTGGTGAACGCCCGGTCCTCGGAGCCGGCGAAGTCCTCACCGAGTACGGCGGCACGACGGTCCTCCGTCACCGCCGAGGGCTTGGACCCGGGTCCCTCACCCGTGGACGCGCCGTCGTCCCTCGGCGCGGCCGCCGTCCCGGACGTCCGGCCGTCGACCGCCGGCGGGCGCGAACTGTCGGCGGACGCCTGCGGCGCGCCGATACCGACCGCGACCGCGAGTGCGGCCGCCGAGGCCGCCACGGCGCGCAGGCGTCTGAACTTGCTGCGTCTCAACTTCCCTGTCCTTACCTACGCGGGAGCGGGGGGCACCGTCCGGCACCCCCCGCCTCGGTCATCGCCTCGTGCGTCCCTCGAGCTCCCTGGTCGCGGCCCGTGGCGCACGTGGCGGTCAGCGGCACGTGTAGAACGCGCCGGTGGGCGTGAAGTAGGGGAACTTGATGGCACGGCCGGTGTAGTAGCCGTACACCCCGTCGGAGGCGACCCCGGCGAGCTTGCTCTGCGCGTTCTTCAGAGCGGTGAAGGTGGCCGGGCCGAAGTTCCCGTCCACGGCGATGTTCTGCTGGTAGCAGTACTTCAGGCTCCGCTGGAGGGCCCGCACGCCGCCTCCCTGGTCGTTCATGCGGAGCGTGCACTCCGTGCTGTAGATCCCGTTGCTGTAAGGGATCCACGCGCTGACCTGCATGGTCGCCGAGTGCGAGGCCATGAAGCGGGCCAAGTACGTGTCGCAGGTGTAGGGGTCGCCGGCCGCCGCGGGGGCAGCGGAGGCTGCCGAGGCCCCGGGGGCTGCGGTCGCCGCGGCGCCGAGCAGGGCGACCGTCGCGGCGGCGACGGTGCCGGCGGTCCTGATGGCCCGACGTATGGAGAGGTGCATAGGGGTCCCCGTCCGATCCGGTGGAAGTGGTGTACCGCTGAGGGACCTTAGGCCCGTGGGAGAGCCGCGACTTTGCCGTGCGTGCCGGATGTTTTGCTCGCCGTGCCGGCACACCGCCCCTCCCGCGCCCCGGCGGTTGCACCGCGGGCACCCGTCACCCACACTCGTCCCGGAACCGGCCGTGTCGAGGGGGGCGCATGGAGCGAGGAACCAAGGTGGTGCCGGGGCGGGCGGGGTGCACCGGATGAGTCCGGCGCTGGACACCACGTCCATACGGCCGCAGGACCGCGAGGAGGTCATCCGGGACGCGGTGTGGGGCTCGGTGGTGGTCGTCGACATCGACCACCGGCCTCCGGCCGGGGAGATCCGGGCACGGATGGACGTCAGGTCCGTCGGGCCGCTCAGGATGTGTTCGGCACGGTCGACGGCGGTCAGACTGCGCCGCACGGAGCGGCTCGTACGGAAGGACGAGGAGCCGTCCCTCTTCCTCAGTCTTCAGGTGACCGGCACCAGCATCGGCGTGCAGAACGGGCGCGAATGCGTCGTGGGCCCCGGGGAGTTCGCCGTGCTGCGGTCCGACGCCCCGTACACGCTCCTCTTCGACCAGGGCATCGACCACCACTTCCTGCGGCTGCCCCTGGCAGCCCTCGCGCTGCCCGACCGGCTGCTCCGGGACACCACCACGGTGACGTTCGGCGCCGGGAACCCGCTCGCGCGGCTGGCCTACACGTTCTTCTCGCAGCTCGCGGTCAGCGCCGAGCTGCACGACGACGACGCCGACGAGGCCGTCGTCGCCCCCAGCGTCGAGCTGCTGCGGGCCGTCCTGGTCTCCCAGCGCGGGGACGCCGGCCCGGCGAAGGGGCCCCTGGAGTCGACGCTCGGTCTGCGGATCACGCAGTACATCCGGGAGCACCTGGCCGACCCCGATCTGTCGGCGGCCCGGATCGCGGCCGCGCACGGCATCTCCGTACGGCACCTGTACGCCGTGCTGTCCCGGTCGGGCATCAGCCTCGGTGACTGGATACGTGCCCGGCGGCTCGAGGCGTGCAGGCGGGAGCTGGCCGGGCCCGCCGGGCGGTCGCGGACCGTCGCGGCGATCGGGCGGAGCTGGGGCTTCATGAACGCGACCCACTTCAGCAGGGTCTTCAAGGACGCGTACGGGGTGCCGCCCCGGGGCTGGCGCGACCGGCACCACGCCCGCGGCCCGCACGACTGAGCCGCCGGTCCGGCC
>NZ_JACADT010000010.1:0-30278 GCF_013421635.1 Streptomyces sp. UH6
GCGTGGTCAGAAGGCCGGGCCGTCCTCGCGGTCGCCCGCGTCGGCGAGGCGGCCCCACAGCAGGTCGGCCAGGCTGCTGACCAGCTCCTCGCGCGGGCACGGACGCTCACCCAGCCACCAGTCGCCGGCCGCGTGCATCATGCCCACGATCCCGTGGCCCCAGACCCGCGAGACGTGCCGCCCGTTCGGGCCGAGGTCGACCCGCTCCTCGATGACCTGCGCCAGTTCCTCGCCCATCCGGCGCAGCAGCGGAGCCGAGTGACGCCCCACGTCGAAGCCCGGCTCGCCCGAGGAACCGCCGTCGGCCGGGTGCATCAGGAACCGGTACACCTGCGGACGGGCCTCGATCGCCGCCAGGTAGGTGTCGAGCGTCGCCTCCACCCGCTGCCGCCGCCGGTCGGCCGGCGCGTCCAGCGCCGCCCGCAGCGAGGCCAGCAGGGCGTCGGTGTGCCGCTGGGCGAGCGCCGCGTACAGTCCGCCCTTGTCGCCGAAGTGGCGGTAGAGGATGGGCTTGGTGATCCCGGCCTCGGCCGCGATCGCGTTCATGGAGGCGCCCGGGCCGTCACGGAGCACCACCCGGTCCGCGGCTTCCAGCAGTTCGCGGCGGCGCCGCTCGGTGGACCTCTGCTGCGCGGTCCCCTGCTGCGTCGTCTCCATGGTCGGTGCTCTCCCCACCCGTGCGTAATCGGTGATGCTTGCGCAAAGTAACACTGATCGGCCCGCGGCGGCCCTTCGGCTCGTAACTCGTGGCGCTGCCCACATCCGCCGAAGGGGTCCCCTCCTGCGGAAACGTCCGGGAAACAGGTGGGTTGACTTTCCTACCGGCCAGTAACAGACTGCGGTTACCGCAGGTAACACTTTCGGCAGCACTGGAGGGGTCATGGCCGAGTTCACCATGGAGCTCAACGACGAGCAGAAGGAGGTCCGGGACTGGCTCCACGGGTTCGCCGCCGACGTGATGCGCCCGGCGGCCGCCGAGTGGGACGAGCGTGAGGAGACTCCCTGGCCCATCATCCAGGAAGCCGCCAAGCTCGGCATCTATTCCCTGGACTTCTACGCCCAGCAGTACTTCGACCAGACCGGTCTCGGCCTCCCGATGGCCACCGAGGAGCTCTTCTGGGGCGACGCCGGCATCGCCCTGGCGATCATGGGCACCGGCCTCGCCGCCGTCGGTGTGCTGGCCAACGGCACCGACGAGCAGATCGGCACCTGGATCCCCCAGATGTACGGCACCCCGGACGACGTGAAGGTCGCCGCCTTCTGCTCCTCCGAGCCCGACGCCGGCTCCGACGTGGCCGCCATGCGCACCCGCGCCGTCTACGACGAGGCCAAGGACGAGTGGGTGATCAACGGCACCAAGACCTGGGCGACCAACGGCGGCATCGCCAACGTCCACGTCGTGGTCGCGGTGGTCGACCCGGAGCTCGGCTCCAAGGGCCACGCCTCGTTCATCATCCCGCCGGGCACCGAGGGCCTCTCGCAGGGCCAGAAGTTCCAGAAGCACGGCATCCGCGCCTCGCACACCGCCGAGGTCATCCTCGACAACGCGCGGGTCCCCGGCTCCTGCCTGCTCGGCGGCAAGGAGAAGCTGGACGAGCGCCTCGCCCGTGCCCGGGAGAAGGCCAGGACGGCGTCGAGCGGCGAGCGTGTGAAGAACGCCGCCATGGCGACCTTCGAGGCGTCCCGCCCGGTGGTCGGCGCGATGGCCGTCGGCACCGCGCGGGCGGCGTACGACTACGCCCTGGAGTACGCCAAGACCCGTGAGCAGTTCGGCCGCCCGATCATCGACAACCAGGGCGTGGCCTTCCAGCTCGCCGACATGCGGACCTCCGTGGACGCCGCGCGCCTGCTGGTCTGGCGTGCCTCCTGGATGGCGGTCAACGGCCGGCCGTTCAACGGCGCCGAGGGATCGCAGTCCAAGCTCTTCGCCAGCGAGACGGCCAAGAAGGTGACCGCCCAGGCGCTCCAGATCCTGGGCGGCAACGGCTTCACCCGCGAGTACCCGGTCGAGCGGATGCACCGCGACGCGGCCATCTACACGATCTTCGAGGGCACCAGCGAGATCCAGCGCCTGGTCATCGCCCGCACCATCTCGGGCGTCCACGTCCGCTGAGTCATCCTCCCAGTGGGACACGCATAGACCACCCTTCGAAAGAGCCCCCTCCCGGAGTGTCGGGAGGGGGCTCTTCGTCTGCCACGAAGGACTCAGACGGCTTCTGGGAGATGACTGGGAGATCGTTTGCGATCCCGGTGCAGTCTCTTGCGGACCTGGTCCTTGGTCGGCACCAGCGGGGGATAGGGGCCGAACTCACGACGGTCCACCACAGCCCGCTGCGACTCCTCCCACAGCATCTGCAAGGAGGCGGCGATCTCCAGTTCCATCTTCAGTGTCACATGGGAGTACACGCCTTCGACACCCTGCAGCACATGCCCCATCCGGGCCTCCACCGCCGCTCGCGGATGCCCCGCTTCGTCGAGCCACACCTTCTGACTGTGACGCAGCCCGTGCGGTGTCAGGCCCTCCACGCCCAGCACCGGACGCAGACCCGGCCGTGCGCGGGCACCCCGGATGACCGGACGCGGGGCGATGCCCTGCACCAACGGGGTCCAGGTGTTCGCGTACCAGTCGCCGCCCCGCAGCAGCCGGCCGCCCTTCGGCGCGGTGAACACCCACTCGCTCTCCGGCCGGTCGTCGAGCAGCTGCTGCAGCAGGCCAGCGAGGAACGGCGGGATGATGAGCCCGCGGCCCGAGTCGTACTTGTTCGGGATCTCGGTGAACTTCCCGTCGACGTACTGCGCCTGGTGGAGCGAGTGGAGCCGGGCCCCGCGCCCGGTGTCCTTCAGCTCGAGCTGGCTGCGGTGCAGGCCTGCCAGTTCGCCGATCCGCAGGCCCGTGTACGCGGCGGCGAGCACCAAGACGTACTCGTTGACTCCTCGCAGAGCCAGACCGTTGCGAGCGAGGAGCAGCGTCTGCCGCGGCGTGGCGATGGCCTTCTCGTCCTTCGGCTTCGCCTGAAAGCGGCCGCGCCGCCGGCCTCGGGTGACTGCCACGGGGTTGTCGGCGCGCAGCCGTTCGGCGACCGCGTCCTCCATCAGGACGCGGAACACAGAGATGATGCCCTGGACGTAGTTCTCCGACAGCTGGAGGTCGTTCCGCAGCTTCAGCCGCCAGACCGTCACCGCGGACGGGGTGATGTCGCGGATCGGGACGTCGCCCCACTCGGGCAGGATCCAGCGGTGTAGCCGCAGCCGGTACTCCTTCATGGTGAGCGGCGCCAGGTCGAGCGTCTTCCACCACCGCTCAGCCCACTCCGAGACGGTGAGCTTCCCGTCGTTCGGGTTGATGAACGTCCGCCTGCGCACGTCCGTTTCGAGGCCGTGCGCGTAGTCCTCGGCGGCCCGCTCGGTGTAGAAGGGCTGCCCGTCGTCGTCGCGGGAGACGCTGCCCCAGCGGCCGTTCGGGAGCTTGTAGCGGCCGCGCCAGCGCCACTTGCGGGCGCGTTTGTCGTAGGACCGCTTCTCAGCATGGGCCATGGCTCACCTCGCATGCGCGTCCCGGCAGGGCCGGACCTGTGCGGCATTGTGCCGCACCGGCCCTCATCCGGTTACCGCTCTCAGCATGCGCTGCGGGAACTCCTCGTCCCCCCTCGTCCACGTCGCCGCGGCGAGGTTGAGGATCTGTCCGAGCGCGGCAGCGCCGCGCTCTGTGATGACCTCCTCGTCCATGTACAGCAGGAACTCATCCGGGCCGTCGTCCATCCACACCTTGACGCCGAACGGCATGCCCGTCACACGGATCACTCTCACCAACATAGGTCCCCCAGACTTCGCTGCGGGCGCCCCCCTCTGCGGTGTGTGCATATGACATCACAGAGAGGCGCGATGAGGGGAGAGATCGTGTGTAGCTCGTGAGGAGAGCCGGAGCTGGTGAGGAGGGAGGTTACGAACCCTGCGCAGCCCGGCCGTCTTCGTCGTCGCCGGGCAGGTGACGGAGCGCCCGCTCTGTCCTCCGCCACGCCAGGAGGGCGTCCTGGATCTCCTGCGGGGTCGCGTCGGGATTCCCGCGCACGACGACGGCCATGCGCGCGCCGCCCACGCCCGGCAGCTGGATGACGGCGGAGTCCAGCAGCGGGTCGTCGCTCTCCAGCTCGTCCACGATCCGCAGGGGAAGGCTCTTCAGGTTCCGAGCGGGCTTCTCGGCCGGCTCGGTGGGCGCGGGCGCCGGGGTCGGCTCGCCGCCTTCGAGGATCTCCATCCCGGCGCCACGGGCCCAGCCGAGGTGGGGTTCGAGCTTCGCGATCGTCGGCGGGATGCGGGTTCGGCTGTCGCCCTTTTCCAGGTTCTGGACGCTGCCCTCGGACACACCGGCGAGCTCGGCGAGGGCCATCTGTGACAGGCCCCGCTTCTCGCGGGCGTTCCTGATCGCAGATGCGAGTTCCCTCCACGCGAGCTTGGTCCGGTCCTGATTCATGCGGCCATCATGCCGCAACGATTGGCAACACGCACACGTCGCAGGACCCAATTGACCAGTATTGATCGATGTTGGGGGCGCTTTTTTGTTGCCTCGTTAGCACCTTGTTACCCCCCAGTTCCGTCATGCGCTCCGTATGCGCGCCAGCGCACTCCGTGCATCTCTGGCCTGAGCCGCCAGCCTGCGGGCCGCCAGCAACACCCATCTAACACCCAACGAACCCCGGCCAACGCCTTGCTTAATCCGCTTCGATAGGTCTACGTTATGTGGCGTGAGACCGAACGGAGCCGCAATGAAGGCCATCCGCGAGCGCACGGGAATCAGCCTTCAGCAGCTCGCGAAGGACATAGGCAGAGACCCCGGCTACCTCTCCCGAGTCGAGCGCGACCAGCAGGGAGCAGGGGCCGAAACCCTCCACCTCTATGCCGACCGCCTCGGCGTCCCCATCGCCGCCATCACCCACAAGGAGCCCCCCAGTGACCAGGACCAGCCTGGCCCCCGCGACCACCCCCACTGAGCCCGGAATCGACACCACCCTCATCGACTGCCTCACCTCTGCGGTCGAGCAGATCCTCACCGCCCGCGTGAGCGACCTGGAGCTGCGCTGCTTCACCCCGAAGGAGGCCGGCCAGATCCTCGGCAAGTCCGAGAACTGGGTCGTCGAGAACATCCAGGCCCGCCGGATCCCGTTCACCTACGTCGGCAGGAGCCCGCGGCTGACCGCCGAGCACATCCGCTGGATCCAGGCCCAGGGAGAGGTCCGGCCCAGCAGGTACGCCGCCCGCGCCGCCTGACCCCAGACGCACAGAGGTCGCCCCGCACGACCAAGCCCGGGACGACCTCAGATCCACCCACACCATCCGACGAATCAGAGAGGTGGACCGACCCCCATGGTCGCATCCCCGAACCCCGAACCGACACCCGACTTCGACGAGATCGTCAGCGGCGTTCCCCGCATCAGCGCCTGGCAGGCCGTGTGGGAGGAGACCCGCGAGGCCCTGAACGTCGTGCAGCCCAGGGGCTGGACGCCCGAGGAGATCGGACGCCACGCCTGGGACGCGCTCCCCGAGCAGGAGCGGGAGCAGGCGTTCGACCTGCTGCTCTACACCTGGTGGTCCCTGATGGGCCAGTTCGACGCGGCCCGGCAGGCGCACACCGGACAGGCCGGTGAGCAGGCGTGAGCACCGACAACAAGAACAGCGGGCGCGTGGAGCAGCTCCTCCGGGCTGCCGCCACTGCGGTGAACAACGCCGTCAACGACGACCCCGCGCACATGCAGGAGCGACTCGCCAAGCTGCACGCCGCCGCGCAGGCCGCGCCGCCGGCCCCCGACCTGGCCGCGATCACCGCCCGCGCCAACGCCGCCACCCCCGGCCCGTGGACCGTTGAGCGCGACGAGTCGAGCCTCCACCGCTTCGTCGTCAGCGAGGACCACATGCTGACTGCGGACCTCGGCTACCTCGGCAACAGCAGCCAGGACGACGCCGCGTTCATCGCCGCCGCCCGCACCGACGTGCCCGCCCTGCTGGCCCGCGTCGCCGAGCTGGAGATCGCATCGCGCCAGTGGGGCGAGCGGTGGCAGGCCCGCTGCGACCACCTGGCGAAGCAGGGGCTGCGGTGGAAAGCCGAAGCCGACGGCAGGAAGAAGTACGGCGAGAAGCTGCGCGCCCGCGTCGCCGAGCTGGAGGCGCAGGCCGCCACCGCCCCCGGCGAAGCGCTGCGGAAGGCGGCCAAGACCCTCCGCGACGGGAACACGGACTGGACCGACGACACGGCCGCCCAGACGGTTGACGAGGTCGCCGAGTGGCTGGACCAGCAGGCCGCGAAGGTCACGGAGGCCGCCGCCGCCGTCCCGCTGCCGGGCAGCCCGGCCCACACGGCCGGCGCCGAGCAGCTCCTCACCCTCGCCGCGAGCGCCGACGACGAGACGGACGCCACGGCCTACCTTGCCGCGCTGCGCCAGATCCGCGAGGGCATGGAGCGCGACCGAGCCGCCGGTGACGAGTGGGCCATGGAGTGGATGGGCGAGGTGTGGGGCGAACTCCCGCTCGCCGTCCGCGCCGCCGCTGGCGACCAGGACGCCGCCGACGAGCTGGCCGACGCCGAGGCCGGTGAGGGCCAGTGAGCAGCGTCTACGTCGTCACCATCGGCGACATCCCGCTCGCCGCCGCCACCACGCTGAAGGCCGCGCAGGCCAACGCGCTGGCCCAGGAGACCCGCTACGACAAGCCGGGCGAGTTCGAGCACCGCTGGGACGAGTACCGGCCCGGCAAGACCTGGCGGCTGATGTCCCGCTCCACCAGCCGCAAGGGCCGTATGGCCTGGACCCAGTGCGCCGTCCACGCCGTCCCGCTCGACGCCGAGGCCGGTGAGGGCCAGTGAGCACCCGCAAGGTCCAGGCGCCCGGAGACATGTTCCCCGGCATGCCCGACGGCCTCCCGCAGCGCCCTCCGAAGGCCGCGGACGGTGAGCATGTCGCCCGCACCCTGGACGAAGCGATCACCAGGTCACACGAGATCCTCGCTGAGGCCCTCGCCGCCTACCCCGAGACCGCCAGCGTGTTCTGGCTGTCGTCCGGTGGAGGTGACTCCGGCAACCTCGGACACCTGCTGCGCGGCCGGTATGACGCGGTCCTGCACGTGAACACGGGCACCGGTATCCCGGAGACCACCCAGTACGTGCGCGATGTGGCCGCCGCGTGGGGCGACACCCTGCACGAACTGCACCCAAAGAACTCCTACGAAGACCTGGTGCTCGGCCGGGTACTCGCGTCGACCGGCCCGAACGCCGGGAAGCGCGCCGTGTGGAAGGGCTTCCCCGGCCCGGCCGGTCACAAGGTCATGTACCGGCACCTGAAGGACGAGCCGCTGATGCGGTTCCGGCGGGAGTTCCTCGGCGACCAGACGCGTCTGCCGCGCGCCGAGCGTCGCCGGGTGATCTACCTCGGCGGAATGCGGTGGAGCGAGAGCGACAAGCGGTTCCGCAACGCCGAAGCCATCGACCCGGCCGGATCCATCGTGTGGGTGTCCCCACTCGTCCACTGGACCGACGCCCACATGCGCGAATACCGGGCCCGGCACCGCTGCCAGCAGCAGCACGAACACGCGAAGCACCGGCTGTGCTTCGACGGGGCGCTGCCGCTGAACGAGGTCACCGAGCACATCCACATGAGCGGCGAGTGCCTGTGCGGCGCCTACGCCAAGCCCGGCGAATTGGAAGAGATCGAGTTCTTCTACCCGGAGACCGCAGCACGCCTCCGGGCGCTGGAGGACCAGGCCGAGGCGGCCGGCCTGTCCGCGTGCCGCTGGGGCCAGAAGCCGCCAGGCGAGTCCAACACGGCCGCCGTCGGACGCCTTTGCTCCTCGTGCGTGGCCATCCCCGGCCAGGACGACCTGATCGACCAGTGGCGCGACGCCGGGCTCATCACCGACGACCAGCACGCCGCGTTCCTGCGCACCGACGAGGCCGTCCGGTGACGCCGCCCGCGGTCCTCGCCGCCACCGCCGACGCCCCCCTCGTCCGGCTCCCCACCCTCCTCGCCGGACTCGGCCTCACCCCCAGCCTCGCCCAGCCCCTGCCCGCCACCGCCGACGTGCTCGCCGGCATCGCCGACCTTCCCGACATCGACCAGCCGGAGGACCACCGATGAAGGTCTCGCTCTGCAAGCACAGCTACCCCGTGCAACCGCCGCGCGGCTCGATGCTCCACCCCGGCGACTGCACCGGCTGCGGCATCACCTGGAACCAGCGCCAGGCCGAACTCCGCAAGCAGGACGAGGCCCTGATCGTCGGCAGCTCCCGCGATGGCAAGTGCCCCGACTGCAGCCACACCCGCCGCCTCTTCCGCTTCCAGCCGCCCGCCCAGCCGTGGCACGAGCCCGACTACGAGCCGCCCGTCACCTTCCTGTGCATGGGCTGCTGGGACAAGGCCGCCGAAGCCCACGACGAGAAGGTCAAGGCGCTGTACACGGAGTTGGCCGCGTGAGCGCCCGCCACTACACCGCCCGCCCGCTCACCGCGATCGGCTCCTGCGAAGCCCGCCGCCTCGCCCCCGTCGACGAGGCCCGCGTCATCAAGGCCCTCGCCCGGCAGCGCGCCGAACAGGCCGCCCGCAAGACCACCCCCGTCGTCCGGCCGCTCCGCGACGCGGCCGCCGCCGGACTCCTCTGACCCGCCGGCCGGGCGGTGAACAGGCCCGCCCGGCCGGCGAACCACCGACAACCGTAGACCGCCGCGTCGAGCTCCCAGCCCCGCGGCGGCCCGCCACCCGCACACCCAGAACGGAGCCAGAGCATGCCGCTCACCACCAGCACCGTCATCAGCCCCGAGGTCGCCGCCCACGTCCTCAGCCACTTCGGCCGAGGCGGCTACCCCGCCGGCGACTGGACCGAGCTGCTCATCACCCTCATCGACCGCGCCGACATGGCCAACCGGGCCAAGCTCGCCCAGACCTTCCCCGACTACGGCGCCGCCATCAGCCTCGCCAAGTACGACGAGAACGGCATCGCCCAGCTCCAGCACATCTTCGCCGGGACGGCGGCCGCCTGATGCCCACCACCACGACCGCGCCCACCGGCGTCCTCCTCGGCAACTTCACCCCCGGCACCCCGGAATGGAACGCCGCCCGGACCGGACTGTCCGTCACCGCCACCGAGATCGCCGCCATCGTCGGCCTCTCCCCGTGGATGAGCCGCTACGAGCTGTGGCACAAGAAGTCCGGCCTGCCCACCCCTCCCTTCCAGATGACCAGCGCCATCGAGTGGGGCAACCGCCTTGAGGACGTCGTCGCCCAGAAGTGGGCCGACGAGCACGAGGGTTACTGCATCGAGCAGGCCGGGACCTGGCGGCACACCGACCGAGAGTGGCAGCGCGCCACCCCGGACCGCCTCCTCACCACCGGCCGCGGCCAGACCGTCGAGCTCCTGGAACTGAAGACCAGCCCGCAGGGCGACGGCTGGGGACCCTCCGGCAGCGACGAGATCCCCATCTACTACCGCTGCCAGGTCCAGTGGCAGCTCAGCACCCTCGGCCTCGACACCTGCCACGTCGCCGTCCTCATCTCCGGCCACGACTACCGCGAGTACGTCATCGACCGGGACGACGAGGACGCGGCCACGCTCGTCAAGGCGGCCGCCGAGTTCCTCGACACCGTCCGCCGCGGCCAGGTCCCCGACATCGACGGCAGCAGCCACACCTACGACACCGTGCGGCTCCAGCCCGACCGGTACGACCCCGTCGACGTCGAGATCCCCGGCCCCATAGCCGCGGACTACGAGGTCTGCGGCCAGCAGTACAAGGCCGCCGCCGACGAGTACACCCGCGCCAAGTCGCAGCTCCTCACCGCCCTCGGCACCGGCAAGAACGCCATACACCTCGGCCGGCGCATCGCCTACCGCATCGCCGACGAGACCGGCGCCACCAAGTCCCTCCAGCCCGCCCGATAGGACCCGCCATGGCCCGCATCAGCGACCACCTCAACCAGCAGCGCCAGGCCCCGGCCGACAGCGACTTCACCGACAGCGACTTCACCTTCGCGCCCGCCACCCGCGAGAAGATCAAGGCCCGGCTCGCCCTCATGGGCGTCTCTGGCAGCGGCAAGACCTGGACGTCCCTCGCCATCGCCCGCGGCCTCGCCGGGAAGTTCGCCGTCATCGACACCGAGCGCGGCGCCGCCGCCAAGTACGCCGGCGTCAACGGCATCCACTTCGACACGCTGCAGATGCGGCGCTACGACCCCCGCGACCTCATCAAGGCCCTCGCGGCCGCCGCCCAGGCCGGATACGGGGCCGTCGTCATCGACTCCCTGAGCCACTTCTGGTCCGGCACCGAGGGCACCCTCGAGCAGGTCGACCGCGCGGCGAAGAAGGGCTACGGCGGCAACAGCTTCGCCGGATGGAAGGAAGGCATGCCCCTCCAGAACTCGATGGTCGACGCCCTGCTGTCGTACCCCGGGCACGTCATCGCCACCATGCGCGCCCACACCGAGTGGTCGCTGGAGACCAACGACCGCGGCAAGAAGGAACCCGTCCGCGTCGGCACCCGGCCCGAGCAGCGCCGCGGCGTGGAGTACGAGTTCGACGTCGTCGGCCTCATGGACACCGACAACACGCTGACCGTCATCAAGTCCCGCTGCCCCGACCTGCACGCCGCGGTCATCGAGCGGCCCGACGGCGGCGCCATCGCGAAGACGATGCTCGGCTGGCTCAACGACGGCGCGGCCGGCGTCGACCCCTCCGCCTATGTCGACAAGGCGACCGCCGACGACGCCACCTACGAGGGACTCCTCGCCCTGTTCAGTGAGGTCGAGTCCCGAGGCCTGCAGTCCACGCCGATGCTCGCGCCCGACGGCCAGGCCACCACCCTCGGCGACTTCATCCGCGCCCGCGGCACCGCCATCAAGGCCAGCCAGCAGTAACCGGCTCCCGGGGCACCGCCCGCCGCAATCAGGCGGTGCCCCGGCCAACCAGGAGACCACCATGACACAGCAGTTGCAGTTCTCCATAGCCGTCCCCGGCACCGTCGACCCGGCCGCCGGCGAGGCCGCCAAGGCCGACGGCATCGCCCGCGCCCAGGCCAGCACCAGCCCCGACTGGGCCACCGCCTGCCGCGGCGCCATCGAGCTCATGGCCCGCCGCGGCACCCCCTTCCAGGCCGCCGACCTCGTCGCCGAAGGACTCGTCGACGAGCCCTCCCACAGCGCCCACTGGGGCGCCGCCTTCAACGCCGCCGCCAAGGCGGGCCTGATCCAGCAGCACGGCTTCGTCCGCTCGAAGCGGCGGACCGTACACGGCTCCATCTGCAAGGAGTGGGTCGGCACCGCCACCGCCAGGAGGGCCGCCTCATGACCCCCGCCTGGCTGACCTGGGTCCTCGCCTGGATCGCCGTCAGCATCGCCGCCGGCCTCTACCTCGCCGCCGCCGGATACCGCCGCAACAGCCACCGTGCCCGGAAGGAGGAGTCGTGAGCTCGAACCCCGGCCTTGGGCCCATGGTCGACGCCGAACCCGCCCGCCGCCACGTCCGCAACCTCATGGCCGGCGGGGTCTCCGCCCAGACGATCTCCACCGCCTCAGGCGTCGGATACGCCACCGTGAGCGGACTCCTGTACAACCTCAGCGCCACCCGCCCCCGCGCCGTGAAGATCCGCCAGGGAAACGCCCAGCGTCTCCTCGCGGTCAAGGCCGAGAACGTCGCCACCCGATACGTCGCCCCCGTCGGAACCCAGCGGCGCATCCAGGCCCTCGTCGCCAACGGCTGGCCCCAGCGCCGACTCGGACCCCACTTCGGCATCCACCCCGTCTACGTCCACGCCGTCCTCACCCAGCCCAGCGTGTTCGGCACCACCGCCGCCTCAGTCGCCGCGGCCTACGACCGGCTGTGGAACCAAGACCCCCACCACCACGGCATCAGCGCCAGTGCCGTCAAGAAGGTCCGCACCCACGCCCGCGCCAACGGCTGGGCCCCGCCCGGAGCCTGGGACGACGACACCATCGACGACCCGAACGAGCACCCCGAATGGACCGGTCACTGCGGCACCGACCGTGGCTACTGGATCCACCGCCTGCAGGACCTGCCCATGTGCGGCCGCTGCGAGCAGGCCCACGCCCAGTGGCTCGACGAGCACGCCCACCTCGACCCGAAGCAGCGCAACCAGGAGCTGTTCAAGGCCCGCGGCAGCGCGCTCTCCCGCGAAGCCGACCTGGCCGCCGACGGCCGCGAACTCATCGCCCTCGGCGTCAGCGCCGAGCAGGCCGCCACCCGCCTCGGCGTCACGAAGAACTACCTCCAGACCGCCCTCCGCCGCTACCCCGCCGACACCGAACAGGAGCTCGCCGCATGAGCGACCGCCCGCACGGCTACGCCCGGTACCGGCTCGACGGCTGCCGCTGCTACACCTGCGGCTACGCCCGCAGTCAGTACGACGAGAACCGCACCAAGGCCATCACCGCCGGCACCTGGCAGCCCTACGTCGACGCCGCCCCCGTCCGCACCCACATCCGCTCCCTCCAGGAGTGCGGAATGGGGCTGCGAACGATCGCCACCCTGACGGGCGTGGAACGGCAGCGCCTCCAGAGCATCACCTCCGGCCGGCCCGAACGCGGGACTGGCCCCCAGTCCCGGATTCGCCCCGCGGCCGCGGAAGCAATCCTCCGCGTTGAGCCGACGCTCGAGAACCTCGCACCTGGCACGAAGGTCCACGCGGCCGGCACACACCGGCGGATGCAGGCCCTCGTGCTCGCGGGGTGGCCGCAGCACCAGTTGGCTGTCCGGCTCGGCATGACGGACCCCAACTTCAGCGCCATGCTCCGTGGCTCCCACGTCACCGCCCGGAGGGCACTCACGGTCCGCTCCTTGTACGACGCCCTGTGGAATGCCGACCCGCGCAAGCACGGCGTCGACACCCAGGCGTGCAGCAGGGCAAGCAACCACGCCGCGCGCAACGACTGGGTGCCGGTCGGGGCCTGGGACGACGACACGATCGACGACCCGGCCGCTGCGCCCTGGACGGCCGCAGAGGAACCGGCGCTGAACCGTGACGCCCTGGCGGCTGTCCGGCGCGAGGAGATCGGCCACCTCATCAGCTTCGGCTTCGCCGAGGAGGAGATCGCCCAGCGCCTCGGCATGGCGCTCAGCACAGTTCACAGCATCGTGCTGGAGATCCGGACCGGGCAGCGCCGGGAACGCCCGCCGCAGGGCGAGCCGAAGTGCGGAGAGGCCCGTATGTACCGCCGCCACCTCGCCCGCGGCGAGACCCCGTGCGACGCCTGCCGGGCCGCCAACGCCGCCGCCGACCGCCGCTACCGACTCACCGGCAGCCAGAAAGCTGCCTGATCAGCCGCACACGCAACGGGCCCCGCTGACTGGCGGGGCCCGGGAGGAAGGGAGGAGGGGAGATGTCAGGTTCCGTGCGCGAGCTCGTTGCGATAGCGGATCAGGTCGCGAGCCCACTTCTCGCTCCGCTGCTGGTCAGGAATCTCGTCGATCAGACGCAGCACGGCGACGACGGTGAGTCGGTCCTCGAGCGCCTGTTTGTAGAAGTCCGCCGGCACGACGTAGGCGCTGCGGGCGCCGCGTTCGGTGAAGGCCGCGGACCGGCCGCCGTAGCGGACATCGCGGATGAGCTGGGTCAGGTTCGCACGGGCGTCGGTCATGGAGACCTCGGCCACGCCGTCGTCGGCGATCCGAATGCCCTGGTCAGCAGCCATGGTCAGAGTGTAAGTCATGGTCAATCTCTCCAATCTTGCCAATCTTTAAAGTAGTGTGGCAGATGCGACCCGCGATCCGCCAGGGCGAGCCGCACTACCCCCGCATGCGTCCACCCCGTCAGGAAGAAGACCGCCCGATGCCTTCCCGGTTCGAGTTCGAGCGCGCGATCAGGCGCAGCGGTCTGCCGCCGCTGGCCCGACTGCTCGCCCTGACCGTCGCCACCTGGGCCGACGCCGAGACCGGACGCATCGCCGCCCGCAACCAGCCGGCCCAGTCCGTGCTCCTGCTCGCGACCGGCATGTCTAAGTCCGCCTTCCTCGCGCACCGCAAGACGCTCCTGGACGAGGGGTGGCTGCAGTGTCTGTCTCCGTCGCGGATCAAGGCCCAGAAAGAGCACGCCCAGAATGTCTACTCAATCCACATTCCGGCCGGTAAGGCTGGGTCGGCAGGCGACCTAGCCGAAACGGTCAATACCGGAAAGTCCGACAAGGCTAGGTCGGTAGGCGACCTAGCCCAACCCGACAAGTCGGACACGGCTAGGTCGGCAGGCGACCGTGCCCAAGCGGATGAAGTCGGACATGACCCGGTAAGGCTAGGTCGCCAGGCGACCACAAGAGTCTTTCCTTCTACTACTCCTTCCTCCTCACCTACCGGCCCCACGGGGGACAGCGGGCAGGCAGGCGAGGAGGAGCGGATCCCGGACGCGTTCGCCTACTGCCAGCCGCTCATCAAGGCCATGACCGACGCCGGACTCGTCGTCTCCTGGTCCATGACCGCCGAGGACTGGCAGTCCATCGCCCGCGTCCAACGCCGGGCCGGCGTCGACCAGATGGTCAAGTTCGCCCGCGGCGCCAAGTCCCGCACCCCCATCCGCTTCGCGACCTTCTACCTGCGCGCCGGATGGACCGGGCTCCCGCCCATGAGCACCGCCCCCGCACAGCCCAAGCACCTCCGAGTCCTCCCCGACTGGTGCGAAGACCCGGACTGCGACGAGATCACCCGCATGCGGCAGGTCGAGGACGACAACGACCTCCGAGCCCTCATCCCCTGCCCCGCCTGCCACCCCAGCCGAAAGGACACCGCAGCATGACCGACCACGACCAGGACAACCCACTCGACCGCACCCCGCCCCACGACCTCGCCGCCGAACACGCAGTCCTCGGCAGCCTCCTGCTCTCCCCGCACGTCATCGACCGCGTCACCTCCACCGTCGACGCAGCCGCCTTCTACAAGCCCGCCCACCAGACGATCTACACCGCCATCACCGACCTGTACGGCCGCAGCCGCACCCCGAAGATCGACCCCATCACCGTCGCCGAGGAACTCGGCCGCAACGGCGACCTCGCCAAGGTCGGCGGCGCCGTCTACCTCCACCAGCTCGTCGCCGCCGTCCCCTCCACCGCCCACGCCGACCACTACGCCGAGATCGTCCGCGACAAGGCACTCCTGCGGACCGTCATCGAAACCGCCAACCGGGCCGCCGCCCGCGCCTACACCCAGCAGGCCGACGCCGGCGAGATCCTCGACGACGCCATGGCCGAGTTCCAGGGCGCCGCCACCGGAGCCTCCCCCCTCGAGGTCAAGCTGTCCGTCGGCGACCGGTGGGCCGGCTTCCTCGACGAACTCGAAGCGGGCAAGGACCCCCGCGCCCTCGACACCCCCTGGCACGACCTCAACGACGTCGTCGAACTCAAGCCCGGCCAGCTCGTCACCGTCGGCGCCGCCACCGGCGGCGGCAAGTCCCTGTTCGGCATGAACCTCGCCGCCCACATCGCCCTCACCCGCGGCCGGCCCGTCCTCGTCGCCTCCATGGAGATGGGCGGCAGCGAACTCATGGCCCGCCTCACCGCCGCCGAAGCGGGCGTCGACCTCGACCGGCTCGTCCGCCGCAAGCTCACCGACCACGACTGGGCGAAGGTCATCAAGGTCTCCGACCGGCTGCAGAACGCCCACAACTTCATCCTCGACGACTCGCCCAACCTCACCCTGTCGAAGATCCGCGCCCGGCTCCGCTGGATGGCCGCCAACGGCCACCCCGCCGCCATGGTCGTCGCCGATTACCTCCAGCTCATGACCCCCGAAGGCACCGGCAGCAACGCCAACCGCGCCCAGGAAGTCGCCACCATCAGCCGCGGCCTGAAGCTCACCGCGATGGAGTTCGAGATCCCCGTCATCGCGCTCGCCCAGTTCAACCGCAACGCGGCCGGCCGGCAGCCCACGGTCACCGACTTCAAGGACTCCTCCGCGATCGAGCAGGACTCCAACGTGATCGTCCTTATGCACCGGCCGCCGGAGCCCAACCCCGACGACCCGGAGACGAAGAACCTGCCCGACCGCACCGGCGAGATCGACCTGATCGTCGCGAAGAACCGCAACGGCATCAACGGCCGGATCATCCCGCTCGTCTTCCAGGGCCACTACGGCCGCCTGCAGTCCATGTCCCGCGGCTTCTGACAAGGAGAACCCGTGATCACCTGGCACGAACTCGCGGCCGTGGAACCACGGCTCGCCGACCTCGAGACGGAAGTCCGCGCCGAGGCGGAGAAGGCGGAGACCGACCCCATGTGGTCGTTCTCCATCTACTGGTCGCGCACCCTGCGCCCCGCGATCAAGCCGCTCGTCGGCTGGGACCGCGATACCGGCGCCTACCCCGCGCTCCACACCGAAGAGGCCTGGCACACGGCCATATCCCACCTGATCGGCCTGCTGCCGGCCGACGGCGGGGGGTGGGCAACGTGACCGACCTGAGCCCCGAGGACGTCGCCGAACTCCGCGCCCAGGGCGACTTCCGCGACTACCTGCGGCAGATCACCGGCCGCGGCGTCGCAGCCAAGCCCGCGCCCACGGCGGCCGCCGAGCCGAAGCCGCCCGCCTACCACATCGCCCGCCCCGGGGCCTGGCCGTGCGGCACCGCCCCGTCCGGCCCCACTCCGCCGACCTGCGGCAACTGCCCGCCCCACGCTGGCCGCACCGCGGCCTGACACGAAGGAGAACCCATGACTGTCGACCAGAACTCCACCACCGAGATCGCCCGCCGCCACGGCCATGCCGGGCCGACCAACTGCCAGGACTGCGGCACCACCGAGAACGTCCACTTCGGTAGCTGGTTCGACCCGGCGACCGGCGAGAGCGGCAACTTCCTCCAGTGCTGCAACTGCGGCATCAAGGCCGGCGACCCCATCTACGTGCACGCCGAGGACGGATGCGGCGCCTCCGCCGCCCGCTACGTGCCCAACATCAACAGCGACCCCTGCGGGCAGCTCGCGTTCAAGCGCGTCCAGCAGCGAGCCATCGAGGCGTACCTCAGCGGCCAGCACGAGGCCGCCGTCCTCGAACTCGAAGGACGCGCCGCAGGTGAGCACGCAGTCGCCGCCATCCTCGACGCCGTCGGCCGGGCATACGCCGCAGCAGCCCTCAACCAGGCCTCTCAGGCACTGGTCGACAAGCTCAGCGAAGAGGCCTGCCTCGCCCTCGGCGACCTCGCGGCCGAGCTCGACTTGGACGTCGTCGAAGACCTCACCGGCGCCAACGGCACGGGCGAGGACGAAGGTCCGGAGGTGCGCGTCTTCCACTGCGCGGACGGCTGGACGATGGGCGGTTCACCGACGCCCGAGGCGTGCACCAGCAATCACTTCCGCCAGCAGGACGGCCGGCCCGCCTGCACCGACGCCGCCGTCTGGAAGGTCGTCGAGAGCCACACGTCCGCAGACGGCTTCCCCATGTTGTCGATCGGCTTCTACTGCGACGCCGACCTGCCCGCCGAGCACCGCCGCACCGCGGCCGCCTGACCCGCCTCACCCCGAAGGAGCCTCGATGCACCCGTTCCGCCTGAAGCCCGCCCCCGCCCCGGCCCCGACCCCGGCCGAGGTGTTCCCCCGCCCGGCCACCGCCGTCGAGCCCGAGCCGGCCGCCGCCCCGAAGCCCGACCGCCTCGTCCCGCACGCCGTGATCGAGATCGGCTGGACCCGCGGCCCCCTCGACGCCCGCCTCCGCCTCGAGGTGCAGCCCGGCATGGACGACCAGGAGCGCCGCCACCTCGAGGACCGCGTCCGCGACGCACTCGCCGCGGCCGGGCTGCCCGTCCGGCGGGCCGCCTGAGAACGCCAGCGACCCGGCCGGAAGGTAGCCGGCCGGGTCTGGCCCGAGCATCCCACACCCACCTGGAGGCCCCGATGACCACTCCCGCCCCCGCTGTCGGCCAGCTCTGGCAGGACAACGACCCGCGCAGCTACGGCCGCAAGGTCCGCATCGTCGAGATCGACGACACCCACGCCACCGTCGAACTCCACCAGCCGCGCCAACCCGTCAGCAGCGCCAAGCCCGGACGGCGGACCCGCATCCGGCTCGACCGCTTCCGCCCCACCAGCACCGGCTACCGCTACGTCGGCGAGGCGACGTCGTGACCGCCCCTTCGTCCACACCCCGCGGCGAGCACTCCGGCCGACCGGGCGCCCGCTGGGAGACCGAACTCGTGGCGGTCGGCGAGCAGTTCGTGCCCGACGGCGAGACCGGCCCGCGCGCCAACCGGGCATCCCGACGGGCCGCAGCACGGGCCGGGAAGGGCTCAGCGGCCGTCTGGCGGGCGAACAGCCCGCAGACGCACGCGATTACCACCCCGTCCCAGAACGGCCCTCAGGGGCCCCGTAGCGCCCTGCAGCCCGGACAGGAGACCCGATGACCCGCATACGGCTCGACGACATGACCAGCCAGCAACTCGACGACCTGTACCGGAAGGCCGAACGGTCCGAGGCCGCCCTGGAGCGCGTGCGCCAGGCTGCCCGCATCGCCGACGACGAGGACGTGACCGACTGGCAGCGCGGGTACCGGGCCTGCGCCAGTGTCGTCCTCGCCGCTCTTGCGCACCCCGAACAGGCCGTGCCCGCCCCGGCGGTGACCGAGGACGCCTGCCCGACCCCGATGACGCACAACTGGGGCTGCGGCTGTCCCACCGACCAGTACCGGCCTGACCCGCGCCCCGGCCCGGCGGCAGCCGAAGCGGCCAGCGCCATGACGCACCCGTGCACCGGGGCCGAACTCGGCGTCGCCCACGCCCCGCACACCGTCGGGCCCGCTCACACCCGGATCCACTGCCCCGGCCACCAGCCGCCCGCCTGACCGTCCCGGCCGGGCCGCCCGCCCACGGCCCGGCCTCGCACCACCCGCCCGCCGCACGACCGCTAGGAGCCCCGCAGCATGAACGAATCGTTCCCCGCCCTCGGCCCCGAGGTCGACACCAGCACGCAGCAGTGCAGCTTCAGCCCCGACGTCAGCGACAACACCTGCCAGGTGCCCGCGCTGTGGCACATCGCATGGGACACCGACCTGGAGAACGGCTTCGCCTGCCGCGAGCACATGGCTGTGGTGCAGCAGCGCTTCGTGTACATCGACCGGCACCCCATCGGCCCCGACTGCGGCATGCCTGGCGCACGGTGGGACTTCGACCACAAGCGCTGCAACCGCTCCGACGACACGCCCGCTCTCGCCGCCGCGAAGGAGCTCACCGCATGACCACGCCCGCCGGCCACCGTGCCGACGCCACCGAGCCCCGCCGACTGAACGCCTGCGGTTTCTCCATCCAGTCCATCGCAGCCGAGTACGAGACCGACGCCGCCCTCGCTGAATGCGGCCAGAACATGGCCGACCCGTACTTCCTCGCGGCCTTCGCGGCAGAGAACGAACAGCGCGCCCTCGACGCCGCCGCAGCGTCCAGCTCCCGCTGACCCACCCCCGGCCGGGCCGCACCGCCCGCGGCCCGGCCCCCGCAACACCCGCCCGCCGCACGACCGCAAGGAGCCCGCCATGTTCGACGCCCCCGTCGCCCGCTGCATCATCTGCCCGCGCCAGCTCCTCGACCACGAGACCGGCCGGTACCTGTGCACCCTCTGCGAGCAGCGCATCGACCGCGACCTGGCCGCGCTCGCCGGACCCGCCGGCCTGTACGCCCGCCTCTGCCTGCGCATCCAGCCCGGCTGCCGCGGCGACGGACCCGCCGTGTCCGGGACGCCGGGGAGGGAGCTCCCGGGAGGCGAGCCGCTCAACCTCACCGCGAACGGCGGCATCGTCTCCGACCTGGAGACCTGGGTGCGGGACTGGGCGACCTACGGGCTCGCCACCATCGGCACCGGCGGCCGGCTCCAGCACCGCATCGACCAGGCCGTCGCCACGCTGCGGCTCAACCTGCCCCGAGCCGTCTACCGGCACCCCGCCCTGGACGACTTCGGCAAGGAGATCACGCAGGCCCGCGCCCGAGCCGAAGCCATCATCAACGGCGAGCAGGAGCCCCGGCGGATAGCCGTCCAGTGCGGATGCGGCGCCGTCTCGAAGGTCACCCTCGACACCGACGGGTTCACCTGTCGCGGATGCCGGACCGAGTACGGGCACACCGAGGCGCTCAGCCTGCCCATGGCCGCCCGGGCCGCGGCGTGAGAGAAGCCCCCGCCCGGCGTCCGGGCGGGGGCTCATCCTGTGCTGAGCGTCAGGGCCAGAACAGCTTGTTCTGCGCCGGGTCCTGCCGCTGCGACACGACCTTCGGCGGCGTCACGGTGAACCCAAGCTGCTCCAGCACCTTCGCCGCAGCGAGAGGCGAGTCCCGAACCGCGGACATCATCTGGACCTCACGCCACTCCTGCAGGTGGTCGTCGACCACCTTCCGCCAGTTCGGCTCGACGTCGATCGCGAACTCCCGCTGGAGGAACAGCAGCACGTCCTCCAGCGCCGGACGCATGCGGTGGCCGCCGACCGGCAGGTGCATCTCCGACAGTCGCGGCAGCTTCCGGCGCTTGAAACCCTGTTTCGGGCGGCCGGCATCCGCAAGGCGGAGGAGGTAGGCCATCTCGTCCCGGTGGGCATGCACCTGGATGTGGGCGCCCGGAGGGTCCCGCTGCTCGCGCACGTACTCGAATCGAAGCAGAGGATCCGAAGCACCCTCGAAGAAGACGTGAACGTCCGCGCGGTCCGTAGCCAGGAACTGGCTGCTCCCGTCCCAGCAGCAGAAATACCGCGCCATAACGCTCAGCACGGGCTCGCCGTTCACCCGGACCGGTATCCGCTGCAGAGTGTCGTCATCCGCCATTGGAGCCACCCGTACCCGGCGTCCCACGTTCAGGGCAGCGAAACGCGGGGTGCCCTCACCGAGGACACCCCGCGTCAGCGCAGTGAGCTTTTCGGCGAACTCAGTCGCCATCTCGTCGAGCTTCGACGCCTCTTCAGCAGTCACCGTCGAGAAGGTAGTCGATCCCCTCGATGGTGTGCCAAACGTCCAGCTCGTCCATTGACAAGCTGTACACGGACGCCCTCTCTCGAAGCTCTTCGTAGGTCATGCCCACTTCCTCGAGCAGCCGTAGCCGCTGCTCTCGCAGTTGCTCGGGCGTCCTGTGGATCACCATGGTCATCGCCAACCCCCAGCTCCGTTGTGCCGACAGTCAAGCACCGCCCACTGACAACGACCCGGTGCCCCACACAGCCAGCATCCAACAGGGTGAAACCCGATAGGCACATACCCCCGGGGAAGCAACTCGAAAGAAGGCGAGGGCCGCCGCCGCCCTGACGCGGGCGACGACGGCCGCTCAACCTCTCACAGTTGCGTGACCTCCAGCCCGGGCGGCAGCGGCGGCCCGTCCAGGCCGAGGCCGGCGGCCAGCAGCATCCGCGCCGCGGTGTCCCGCTCGAACGTGGACCGGCCCGCTGGCATCAGGAGGCGGCGGCCGGACGCCGGGTGCTCGACGAAGGCGCCGAGGAAGCCGGGGTCGGCGACGGTGGAATCGGTCAGCTCGACCTCGAAGTGAGTCAGCAGCTCCGGCAGCGGAGCAGTCAGCAGCCGTGGGACCACATACGGACGTCTGTAGGTGCTTGCTACGCTCACAGGCGAGCCCTCCATTTTCAACGATGCGGGAGTTCAACAGAGCAGCGAGTTGCACCTCGCTGTTCACGGACGGCCGGGCGTTCGCAAACCGCCCGGCCGTTTCGTGTCCTCAGGACGCTAGCCGAGCCCTGATCGAGGGTGGAAATCGGACAGCGGATTTCAAGCGATCTGCTATTCCAGAAAACAGTGTCGCCCGCACATACAAAAGCGATGTGCATTCCGTGCTCGCCCTGCGCTAAACAGCGATCGAAGCCCTCTGAGCTGGCCTATCTTCCCCAGAGGCGCGCCCGGCACAATCCGATCGTTCGCTTTGATTTGGACCCCTTCAGCCCTCGCGGTGCCTTTCAGGACGGCCAGAAATCGACCATGAAAAGCAGAAGCCCCCGCCCTTTCCCGGGCGGGGGCTTTCGTCATGCGGCCTCTTCGAGCGTCGGCACCTCCGGTGGCTGATCGTCCTTCAGTACCTGGCGGACCCAGCCCGGCGTCAGGTCCAGCCTTGCCGCGAGTTTCTCCACCGACACGCCCCGCCGCTCCGCGCCCCGCACCGCGCGGTTCCGGCGCTCCTGCATCCGATCCCACGCGGCCTTGCTCGCCACCCGTTTCTGTAGCAGCGCCGCCCACCGCAGCAGCAGTCGCCCGGCCATGTCATCCCACCAACGCCGCACGTCAGACCCCCAGCACTCGCCGTGACTCAACCTGTCAAAGATCCTCGGTGCGTTGATCCACCAGCAAGAACGCGAACACGACACGGCCCCCGCCATGTAGGCGGGGGCCGTGGTGCGGTGATCGACACGTGGGGTGAGCGCTACCCGGGAAGTGGCCTGGCGAGGCGGGGCGGCGCTGGCCGGATGAGGCCGTAGGGGGCGGGTCGAGAGTTTGCTGAGCTGTCGCGCCCCCGGAGTGAGCGAAACCCCCGCCCGGGACTCTCCGGCCGGGGGCTTCCTGCGGTTCGTTCAGTGGTGAAGGCCTCCTGTGAGAGATCACTTACCACGCGCTCAGTACGGACTCGGCGGTGCCATCAAGACCGCAGATGGCCTGGGATTGCTCCCGCGAGCTCGGGCCGAGCGGGTTTGGTTCCTCTGGGATCGTCCCCCGCAGGCTCGGCCCGGACATCTCTGGCACGTTCAAGGAGGAAGACGGCAAGGATCGCTCCCCGTGTGCTCTACACGCGCCCGGGATCGCCCCCTGGACGCTCGGGCCGGACCCGTGCTCATTCTCGAAGAGCAGCCACAGCTCCGATCGCTCCCCGCGCGCTCGGGCCGGACGAGGGCTCGCCAGGGCTTGACGCGCTTGGACTGGATCGCTCCCCGCGCGCTCGGGCCGGACTGCGGGCACAGGGTCAGACCCGCCTACCCCCTCGATCGCTCCCCGCGCGCTCGGGCCGGACCCTTCGCCACCTGCACTGTCAGAACAGTGAGGCTTGGATTCCGGTCACCTTGCGCGTTGGGGTAGGGAGCGCCAGCGGATCACTCCGCTGGGGTGGCACCGGCGGAGGGCCGGTGTCTTCCCGTTTCACTGCCCTCCGCCTACCGCCCCGAGAGGCACCAGGACTTACAAGAGCTCCACGGGCGTTTTCGGTCTCCCGCCTATCGCAGGCGACCTGTGAATCACCCAGCACCGCATGCCGGGCGATGTTCCGGGCCGCGTTCCAGTCGCGGTCCATCGCCGACTCGCAGTTGCTGCAGTGGAACGTCCTGTCCGACAGCGTCAGGCTTGGGTTTTGCCAGCCGCAATTCGAACAGGTCTTGCTCGACGGGAACCAGCGGTCGACGACCGCCAGCTTCGACCCGTACCAGGAAGTCTTGTAGGCGAGCTGACGGCGCAGCTCGCCGGGGGCGACATCCAGGATCGCCCGGTTCAGGCCTGCCTTCTGCCGCACCCGGCGGCCCGGCGCCTCCACGGTGCCACGCGACGAGCGGGTCATCCCGGCGACGTTCAAGTCCTCGACCGCCACGACCGCGAACCCAGTCGCCAGCCGCTTCGTGAACTGATGCATCGCGCCGGCCCGCTGCCGTGCAACCTGGTGGTGGAGCCGCGCCACACGGCGCCGCGCCTTGTCCCGTCGGCCCGAGCCCTTCTGTGTGCGGGAGAAGGCGCGCTGCGCCTTCACCAGGCGCTTCTCCGCAGCCTTCAAGTGCCTCGGGTTCGCAACGAACTTCGACGCTTCGTCTCCCTCGGTCAGAGGCTGGGACAAGGCGGCGAGATACTTCACGCCCAGGTCGACACCCACGGTGCCCCGCATCGTCTGCCGCTGGGTGGGCTTCTCCCGGACGTCCATCGCGACCGCGCACAGCACCGACGCGTACCAGCGGTGCCCATCACGGGCCACCGTCACCGACTGCACGACGGCCCGGCCCCGGTCCACCGCCCGGGCCAGCTCGCGACCCGACCCGTGCAGCCGCACCTCGCCGACCTTCGGCAGTCGAAGTCGCCGATAGCCGACCATGCGGATGCCCGGCTTCTTCACGTCATGGTGCAGCCGGAACGAGTCCCTGGCACGACCCTTCTCCTTGAACCGTGGGTAGCCGACCTTGCGGCCCGCCCGCACGCCCTTGAGGGAGTCCAGCCAGTTCTTCCAGGCACGGTCAGCGTCAGCGAACGCCGACTGGAAGCAGTATGTGTTGACCTCGTGCCACCAAGGGCACAGGCCGTCCGTGCCGGTGCGGGAGTCGCCCTTGGCCGCGTTGAGGGCCTTCTGGATGCCTGGCTTCGTCGGGATGGGGACGCGTACCTGCTTCCGGGCCTCGGCCTCCGCGGTGCCGGCCTCCACCAGGGCGGCGACCTTCGCACGCCACTCCTTGTGGGCCGCCACCTTGGCAGCCAGAGCGTGGTTGAACGCCCAGCGCGCCGCGCCCGCATGCCGCGCCAGATCCTCCAGTTGGCCCCTGGTGGGATCCAGGGCGAACCGGTAGGCACGCAGGACTTCGGTATGCATCGAGCCTCCTCTCGGACGCGGCACAGCAGACACTATGGGCAGGCACTGACAACGTGGTGTGAGCTGCGGATTTACCGAGTCAGCGTCTCGTCGAGATACTCCTGCACCGGTCCGAAAAGCCCGTAGGGCACGTACTCGGCGATCTCGCCGTGCGCGACCCAGGCGACGGCGTCGAGTTCGTCGTCGTCTGCGACCCGGGCCTCGCCGTCGACGACCTCGCAGGCGGTGTAGCTCATCTGTCGCTGCGTCTTCGGGTGCACCCGCTCGCCGAGCAGGCGGACCGACTTCACGGTCAGGCCGGTCTCCTCGAGCGTCTCGCGCACGGCCGCGGCCTCCGCGGTCTCACCCTCCTCGATGCCGCCGGCAGGGAATTGCCACATCAGCTCACCCTCCTTCACGCGGCGCCGCACCATCAGGACACGCTGGTCCTGCACGATGATGGCCGCAGAGATGCCCGGCTTCTCGGTCACGGTGTCGGTCATGCCAGCGCCTCCAGGATCGGCGGGTAGATGGTCTGCTCAGGGATGAAGCGGGTCAGGGCCGCGCGCGGCACCCAGGCCACGTCGGCGTTCTCAATCGGGTCGCGGTTGGTGGCCTCGCCCATCAGGTAGTCGCAGCTCATGTACTCGGCGATCACCCCAGTGGTCGGGTGTACCCGGGAGCCGAGCGGCTCGCGGACGGTGCACCGGACGCCGGTCTCCGCGTGGGTCTCCTCGACGGCCACCACCGCGGGGGAGGCGCCCGGCTTCACCACGCCGGCCGGGAACTGCCAGCCCAGCGAGTCGGAGCCGCGGCGGCACACGAGGAGCACCTCGTCGTCTCGGGTGACTATGGCGATCGCCACCCGAAGGGCCTGCGCCTCGACGGTCGGCGCGGGGCGGGCGAGGAGCTGGAAGCGACGCTGCACCTGAGCGGGCGACCCTTCGTAGACGGTGTCGAGCGCTGACTGGATCTCCGCACGCGGCACGATGTCCGGCGACGAGTGCCAGCTGGCCACCGTGCGCACGGCCACCCCAAGGCGAGCGGCGTACTGCTCATTGGTCTCGCGGAGCGCTCGCTGCAGCGCGCACGCCTGGCGGCCGCTCCACTCGACGACGTCCACTATCCGCCCCTCACCTCGTCGGTTTCGGCGACCTGCACTGTCACTGCATCGGGACTGCACTGCCACCGCACTGGGCGCTCATGGCCCAGGCGCGGCCGGCGCACTTGAATCGAGGCATGACGACAGCCCGGTCACCGGGAGCCGCGGGAGACCTGTTCCGCGCGGGACCCGGTCACGCCCAGCATCTGCCCCACCTGGTTCCAGGAGCGCCCCTCATGAAGGTTCCTGGCCACCTCGGCCTTGACCTCGCGGAGGGAACGGTCGAGGCGGACCTCGAGAGCCTTGACCGCCTTGTACCGCTCGACGTCGTCGCTGATCTCGCGGACGGCGTCGATCAGGGCTTGTTCGGCAGTCGCAATGGGCTCGGTCATGCGTTGAGAGTAGGGGCGATTCCGAACAACTTCAAGCGTCCACTTGACGGTGACTGCGCGAGCACCTACTGTCGTCCTCAACGCCACTTCCAAGCGGCGCTTGAAGGAGTCGTTCACTCTCACCGGACCCAGTCCGCGAGCGACTCCACCACAACCGAAAACGGGCCGGACACCGCGACTCTCACCTCGCAGGCCGGCCCTACCACGAGGAATCTTTGAGAGGTCCCCTCATGGATACACCGCAGTCTAGCGCTGCCCTGCCCGCCTCTGTGCAGGCCGACCAGCGCTTCGTCCCGGCCCTGATCAACGGGGTGGCCGTCCAGCTGGCCGACCCCGCATGGTGCCGCGTCGACCACATCGCCGCGAACCCTCGCTACATCGAGGACGTCTCGCACTCCAGCGACCCGGTCCGCCTGGACCTGGCCGCCGGCGCGACGCCGCTCACGCTGATCGAGGCTCGCCTCTCCGCGGACCCGGCCAGCGACCGGCTGGCCTCCGTGTACGTCGAGGAGTCCGCCACCGGCAAGGACTGGTACCTGGACGCCGCCGCGGCCGACGCCTTCGCCGACCAGCTCGACGCCTTCGCCGCGAACTTCCGGGCCATGGCGGCCCAGCTGCGGGGCGACGTCTGATGGGCGCCCTCTCCGTCGCCGACCGCCGCGCCCACGAGGCCGCGCAGGGCCCGGTCCGCACCGCCCGGCAGCAGCCGAGCGTCCGGCGGACCGTGCTCGCCTCCTTCCCGGCCGGTAACCCGCGCGGCCAGTGGCCTGCGGAGTCCCGCGCCGCGCAGGAGCGCCGCCAGGGCGTCCCGGCCCGCGTCGTGATGGACCTCGACACCGACAGCTTCCTCGTCATCGTCGAGCGCCCCGCCGCCTGAGCGGCCCACCGACCGCCGCGGGCGTCGGGAGACCACCCCCGCCCCGCCGCCCGCGGCTCCCCAGTAGCACCCCCACCCACACCCCTCCGACCCGAAAGGGCCAGATCCTCATGTCTCCGTACCTGTTCTCCGCCGACCTGGGCCGCACCGAGATCGGCCTGAAGGCCCGCACGATCACGACCGTCGCCGAGGCGCTCACCCTGTCGATCAGCGACCTGTTCGCCGAGTACGTCGACGCCCGCCGCACCGGCAACGTCGCCCGCATGGCCGCCATCCGCGAGTACGCGGCCGACCTCGACTCCGACCTGCTGGCCGAGCTGGACGGCTTCGACTACCCGGCCGCCGCCTGACCGGTGCACTGCTGGCTGCCTCTCCCGCCCGACACCCCCGCGGGCGGGAGTGCGGGGAGCCGGACAGCGCTCCAGTCGCGACAGGAGGTGATCGCCCGTGAGGGCCGACGACCAGCAGAAGAAGAAGGACGACCTCGCCAAGGACCTGAAACGGCTCAACGACTGGTCCCGGAAACGCCCCTGACCTCCTGTCCGAGACACGCACCCGCCCATACCGCCCAGCCGAGAGGAGCCCGCCATGGGCCTGTTCAGCCGCAACGACAACCTCAGCGCCACCGCCACCGAGGCGAAGACCACGGCCATCGCCATCGTCAACGCCAGGCGCCTGACCGAGGCCGCCGCCTCCGGTGGGGAGGCCGCCGTCCGCCAGGTCGCCGAGCAGATGACCACCGCCGAACTGCAGGCCGCGCAGCAGCAACTCAGCAGGTGACCACCCGACCGCCCAACCCCGACGGCGTGCCCGCCCACGCCGCCTGGCTCTGACCCACCAGCCCAGCAGCCCCGAACCGCACCCAGAGAGGAGCCCGCAGTGGCTTACACCAACCCCGAGACCGGCAGCGAGATCGAGACCGAGGACAACGGCGACTACACCGTCACCTTCTCCATGGTCCTGCCGCAGACGCCCGCCAACGACACCGACGAGAGCTGAGGGAACGCCATGGGCCTGTTCAGCCGCAAGAGCCAGCCCGAGACCGTGACCGTCGACATGGACGTCGCCCGCCGTGCCGGCGAGGCCGTCAACCGCGGCGACCTCGACGAGGCCAACCGCATCGTCCAGGCGACCGCCCACCCCCGCGAGCACGCCTTCGCCGCCTTCCGGTTCATCACGGACGAGGACTGAGCGTCACAGCCCCGACGGTCGTAGGCCGGGTTCGACTCCCGGCCGGGGCGCTCCCCGCCCACCACCCACCACACGCCCAGAGAGGAACCCAATGAGCGCCCTGCCCATCGCCGGTGGATTCGCCGGAGGAGTCGCCGCCGCCATCGCCGCCTTGGCGATCTTCATCGCCCGCGCCACCCGCCCCACCGACCTGGACACCGCCCCGGCCGCGCCCGCCGACCCGGCCGCCGTCGCCAAGGGCCTCCGCACCTTCGCCGACGACCTCGACGCCGGCCTCCCCTACGCCCTGTCCCGCCTCGACCCGATGGACGGCGAGATCCCCAGCTGGTGGCAGTGGGCCAGCTACCCCGACCAGCGGGCGGAACTCAACGCCAGCGCGGAGAGCTGACCAGCTGCCCGCGGCGCCCGGCCCGCCCGGTCCGGGCGCCAAGGAGAACTGGCGCAGCACCACCCCCACCGCTACGAGACCTGAGAGAGGTCGCCATGAACCGCCGC
Source organism: Streptomyces sp. UH6 (assembly GCF_013421635.1). Lineage (NCBI taxonomy): Bacteria > Bacillati > Actinomycetota > Actinomycetes > Kitasatosporales > Streptomycetaceae > Streptomyces > Streptomyces sp. UH6. Next base: position 28,509 of record NZ_JACADT010000010.1, read on the forward strand.
CACATCGCCTGGCTGCTGACCGCCGTCTACCTGCTCGTCGTCGGCATCTGGCCCGCCGCCATCACCCCCGTCGCCCTCGTCGGTGCCGGGATCGCCGTCGCCGTCAGCGCCCTCCCCGCCCCCGCCCTCATCGCCGCCGGCATCGCCGCCTGGCTGAAGTGGCGGCCCGCCCCTGCCGCGCTGGCCGCCGCCTGACCGCCCTGACCCTCCGAGAGGACTGATCACCGTGACCGTCACGCCCATCGAGAAGGCCAACGGCCGGGCCGAGCCGCGCTTCGACCCGCGGGCCCTCGCCGAGGCGGAGGCGATCCGCAAGCAGGCGGACGCCGACGCCGAGGCCAAGCGCATCGAGGCCGAGGCCAAGGCCGATGCGGAGAGGATCCGGGCCGCCGAGGAGGCGGAGAAGCAGCGCATCGCCAACGAGCGCGCCCGCATGAAGCTGGAGAAGGAGCAGGCCGACCACGCCGCGTACCTCGCGAAGAAGGCCGCTGACGAGGCCAAGGCCAACGCCGAGAAGGAGAAGGCCGAGCAGGCCGAGGCCGACCAGGCCGCCGAGGAGGCCGCACAGGCCGAGGAGCAGAAGCGCACCGAGAACCTGTGGAAGTGGGGCGCCCGCGCCATCTACCTCGTCGGCCTCATCATCGCGGCCCCCGTCCAGTTCTTGGCCTTCTGGGACCCGCAGCGGCCCTTCCTCGTCGCCGCCCCTGCGCTCCTCGAAGGCCTCGCCCTGGTCCTCGCGGCCGGCGCGGCCTGGGCCGTCGCTCACCGGCGCGACGTCCTCCCGTACCGGATCGGCATCATGCTCGGCGCGCTCATCGCCGCCGGCATCAACCTGTGGCACGGCCTCGCCGACGAAGCGATCGGCCTCAACGCCGGCCTCATCGGCGCCATCGCCTCCCTCGGCGGGCCGATCGTCCTCATGACCTACGAGCACGGCATCGCCCAGCAGGCCGACGGCATCCCCTCCGCCCGAGAGCGCCGCGCCGCCAAGCGGGCCAAGAAGGAAGCCGACGACGCCCGCGAGAAGGCGCGCGCGGAGAAGAAGGCTGCCGAGGCGACGGCGGCCGCCGAGAAGGCTGCCGCGGAGAAGCGTGCCCAGGAGGAGCAGTCTCGCCGCGACACCGACCGTAAGCAGCACCACCCGGAGGTGTGGGACGTCGCCGACGCGATGCGATCCGCCCGCGGTTCCCAGTACGTCACGGAGCAGATTTGGGGCGAGGCATGGCGCCGCGTCACCGGCTGCAAGGACGTCGGGATCACCCCCGACATCGAGGCCCGTACCCGGGCCGCACAGGCCGCCATGGAGATGGGTGGCAGCGCTCCGATAAAGGGATCGTTCTCGCTGGTCGATTCCCATCGACCGGCCCGCGCGAAGAAGGACCCCGACGCCCCTGACGGGCGCCGCAACAACGGTGGCACTCCGCCGCGGCGTCGCCCCGGCGACGCGCCGCCGCCCAGCCCCATCGCCCGCACCCAGGCGCGCCTTGAGCGCACCGCCGAGCAGACCTCGAAGGAGTCGAAGTGAGCATCGAGACCACGCCCAGCAGCGCACCCGACCCGGAGTGGGAGGGCCTCGTCGGCAACTACTTCACCACTGCGGCCGGCGAGCCCGCGATCCCCGCCCAGGCCGCCCCCGCGGTGGTCGCCGAGCCCGCGCCCGACCTCCTGGGCGACACCCCGCTCGTCCCCGCCTGGACCCGCACCGGCGACGGGTGGAAGGCCCGGGCCGCCGTCGGCCGCACCAACAGCGTCCGTTCCTTCCGGCGGTGG
>NZ_JACADT010000100.1:0-10649 GCF_013421635.1 Streptomyces sp. UH6
CCCCACCGGGTCGACGGCGCCGAACGGATCGGTCCCGAGCACACCGGTGCCGGGCGGACCCGCGGCACCGAACGGGTCGGCGGGGCCCCCCGGGGAGGCCGGGGGTATGCGCAGCGCCACCGTTTCGTCGTCCTCGGGGCGCCACCCGGTCACGCCGTGGACCTGCCGACGACCGGCGCCAGCCCCTGCGAGCGCGCCACCGCCTCCGGGTCACCGCACTCGGCCAGCCAGTTGGCCAGCATCCGGTGACCGTGCTCGGTCAGCACCGACTCGGGGTGGAACTGCACGCCCTCCACCGGCAGTTCGCGATGGCGCAGCCCCATGACGATGCCGTCCGCGGTCCGCGCGGTCACCTCGAGCTCGTCGGGGACGGTCACCGGGTCGGCGGCCAGCGAGTGGTACCGGGTGGCGGTGAACGGGGAAGGCAGGCCGGCGAAGACGCCCTTGCCCCCGTGCTCGACCGGGGAGGTCTTGCCGTGCAGGAGCTGCGGCGCGCGGTTCACCACGCCGCCGTAGGCCACCTGCATCGACTGCATGCCGAGGCAGACGCCGAAGACCGGAACGCCGGCCGCGGCGCAGTGGCGCACCATGTCGACGCAGACACCGGCCTCCTCGGGCGAGCCCGGGCCGGGCGAGAGCAGTACGCCGTCGAAGCCCTGCTCGGCGTGGGCGAGGCTCACCTCGTCGTTGCGCAGCACCTCGCACTCCGCGCCCAGCTGGTACAGGTACTGGACGAGGTTGAAGACGAAGCTGTCGTAGTTGTCGACCACGAGGATCCGCGCGCTCATTGTTCGTCCACCGTCGCATCGCCGAAGGGAAGAAGCGGCTCGGCCCACGGGAAGACGTACTGGAACAGCACGTACACCGCGGCCAGCACGAGGAACAGCGAGAGCAGGGCCTTCACCCAGGTGTTGCCCGGCAGATGCCGCCAGATCCAGCCGTACACGGGTACCTACCCCTCCCCTTCGTCGCCTTCGTCACGTTCGTCACGCGGATCGCTTGCGCGCGCGTGCATCACGGAGCCGTACTGCACCAGACTAGGGCCTCGGGGACCCGTTTCCGGCGGGCCGGGCGTACTGGAGGTCGACCGCGCCGGTGTAGCCGGGAAGGGTGCGGACGCCGTCCTCCTCGACCTTCCAGCCCAGGCCGTAGACGTTCACGTAGATCATGTAGTTCTGGATCGCGGGGGACTCCGCGAGGGCCTTCTGCAGCCGCTCGGGGTCGCCGACCGCGGTGACCTTGTAGGGCGGGGAGTAGACCCGGCCCTGGAGGATCAGGGTGTTGCCCACGCAGCGCACCGCGCTGGTGGAGATCAGCCGCTGGTCCATGACCTGGATGCCCTCGGCGCCGCCCTTCCAGAGGGCGTTCACCACCGCCTGCAGATCCTGCTGGTGGATCACCAGGTAGTCGGGCTCCGGCTCGGGATAGCCGGGCAGCTTGGCGGTGGCGTCCGGCGGGGCGTCGTTGAGCGTGACGGTGACCGCTTCACCCTTGACCGGCTCGGTGCCGGCGGCCCGCTCCAGCTTCCGGAGCTCGGCGTCCTCGGCGTCGGTCGTGCCCTGCTCGCGGGCGGCCAGCGCGTCGACCTCCTCGCGCAGCGCCGCGTTGGACTTCTGGAGCCCCGCGTTCTCCCGGCTGCGCTCGTGGATGAGGTCCGAAAGGCGCAGCAGGGAGTCGTCGGTGCGGATGTTGGTGCCCTTGGCGGTGTGGAAGCTGGTCGCGAAGAGCAGCCCGGCCAAGGCGAACACGGCCAGTGTGAGGACCCTCACGGGACGGAACCGGAAGCGGCCGGGGCTGGTGCCCGTCCCCGGGGAGTCGGCAGAATTGCTCAACGTACCCTTGTCTCCTTCGGCGCCGCGGAAGCACTACGCTAACGGACGCCCGGGGGAGTGCTCAGTCGTCCCTTTGCTGTACATCTGAACATCCCTTAGCAGCTGCCCCGGAGCGTGCACCGTTCCAGCGCGGCACGCAGCGCATCGACAGGAGAGACCCTCGTGCCGAAGTCACGTATCCGCAAGAAGGCCGACTACACGCCGCCCGCGGCCAGGACGCAGCCGGCGGCGATCAAGCTGACCAACCGCGCCTGGGTGGCTCCGGTGATGCTGGCGCTCTTCCTCATCGGGCTGGCCTGGATCGTCATCTTCTACGTGACGGACGGCTCGCTGCCCCTCGAGGCGCTCGGGAACTGGAACATCGTGGTGGGCTTCGGCTTCATCGCCGCGGGGTTCGCGGTCTCCACCCAGTGGAAGTAGGGGCCTGACCCCGTCCGGGTCCCTCTTCTCCACCCTTCTCCACCGGGTTATCCACAGGAGTTATCCACAGGTGGAAAAGAAAAGAAGATCTGTGGATAACCCCTGCGGGGCTGGATCGGATGTGACCGATCCCTCACTGCTCGAAAACCTGTTCCCCCTCGGCCTGACCTGCGGAAATCGCGGGCGGTCGCAGGGGGTTCAGTGTTTTCCCAGGTGAGGACCGAAGCGGTGCGAACCTGTGGACAGAGCTGTGACTCTGGGCGATGGCTCAGGTGAGCTGAGCAGTTCTCAACAGAGTGATGACCACTGCTGCCGCAAGCACCAGGGCGCAGCTCCCGTACTGGATCAGCGTCCTGCGGGGGCCCTTGGCCCGCAGCATCGCGAAGCCGATCACGCCGCCCGCGACCAGTCCGCCGACATGGGCCTGCCAGCCGATGGAGGTTCCCGGCACGAAGGGCAGTGCCAGGTTGAGCACCAGGAGCAGCAGGACGGGGCGCAGGTCCCGGTTGAGCCTGCGCTGAAGCATGAGGAGAGCGCCGAAAAGGCCGAAAGTGGCTCCCGAAGCGCCCAGCGCGGTGCTGTCCGGGGGCATCAGCAGGTAGCCGAGCGCGCTTCCCGCCAGTCCGGAGACGAGGTAGAGCGCCAGGTAGCGGGCACGTCCCAGCGCCGCCTCCAGCGGACCGCCCACCAGCCACAGGGTCAGCATGTTCAGCGCGATGTGCCGCAGGTCGACATGGGTGAACATCGAGGTGACCAGCCGGTGCCACTCGCCGAGGACGGCGATGCCCTGTGGCCACCGCACCAGGTGCCCGGCGAGGCCGGGCACGGTCTGGACGGCGAGGAAGACGGCGAGGTTGATCCCCAGCAGGATCTTGGTGACCAGCCGGGTGTCTGCCACCATCGGCGCTCCGGTCAGCGTCCGCGGAGCCGAGGAACCGGTCTTCGCCCCGTCCCGCACGCACTCGGGGCACTGGAAACCGACCGAGGCGTCGATCATGCAGTCCGTGCAGATGGGCCGGTCGCAGCGGGTGCACCGTATCCCCGTCTCGCGGCCCGGATGGCGGTAGCAATCGGGCAGGGTGTGGTTCTGCTCCTGCCCTCGCGGGCCGCCGTCGCCCGGATCGTTCCCCGCGGCCATTCCGTTCCCCTTCACTCCCTGCCCCCGCACCTCGTCGAGCGGCGGCGGGCGGAAACAGTACCGCCCCGCCCACCCGGGACGGGCGAGCGGGGCGAAAGGTTCCCTCGCGGGTCCCCTGCGGTCCCGCGTCAGCGGGACTCGATCACCACGGACTGGATGACCACGTCCTCGACCGGGCGGTCGGTGCGCGGGTTGGTCCGGATCTCGGCGATGGTGTCCACGACCTTCTGGCCGGCGGTGACCTCACCGAAGATGGTGTGCTTGCGGTTCAGCCAGGTCGTCGGGGCGACCGTGATGAAGAACTGCGAGCCGTTGGTGCCCGGTCCGGCGTTGGCCATGGCCAGCAGGTAGGGCTTGTTGAAGGACAGGTCCGGGTGGAACTCGTCCTCGAACTGGTAGCCGGGACCGCCGGTGCCGTTCCCGAGCGGGTCGCCGCCCTGCAGCATGAAGCCGCTGATGACCCGGTGGAAGACGGTGCCGTCGTAGAGCTTGTCGGACGTCTTCTGGCCGGTGGCGGGGTTGACCCACTCGCGCTCGCCCTTGGCGAGCTCGACGAAGTTCTTGACCGTCTTGGGCGCGTGGTCCGGGAAAAGCCGGATCTCGATGTCGCCGTGATTGGTCTTCAGGGTGGCGTAGAGCTGCTCGGCCACGATCTGCCTTCCGTTGTCGTCTGTGACTCCCACGATCCTCGCACGCCGCGCCCGTGGGGGCGGGCACCGGCCGTCGTCCGTAGCGGATCGGGTGGTTTCGCTTGCGCGTCGTCGACCGACTCGTTCCAGAAGCGGTCCCTTTCGGCCGTCCCTGTCGTGGATCGTGACCCGGATGCCCGCTGTGGCATGCCCGATACGGCGCTCACAGGCATGATCCGACAAAGGGTGGAAAGCCGATGGAAACCGTACGCCACCGAGGAGGAGGAACCCGTGACCCGCAAGAATTGCGCGCGCGCCCGGACCGGTTCGGCGAAGGACAGCGTGCTGCACGCCGGTCAGGCGCTGGCTCCCTACGCCGACACGGCCAGGGTCAGGGCCGCTCAGTACGCCAACGAGGCGCGCGTACGGCTCGCGCCAGTGGTGTCGCAGGCGGCAGGGCAGGCCCGGGCGCAGTACGGCGCCCATGTGGCTCCGCGACTGGCGCAGGCCACCACCTACGTGCCGGCCAAGGTCGACTCGGCCGCCCGTGAAGCGGCGCTGCGTACCCGTCTGGCCGCCCAGCAGGCCGTGGAGGTCTCACGGCCGGTGATCGAGCAGGCCCGTGCCAACGCGGGCCCGGTCAAGGAGGAGGCCACCGCGCGGAGCGCCGCCGCGCTGGCCGCGTTGCGTGGGCAGGTGTCTCCCAAGGACATCGAGCGCCTGGTGAGGAAGCGGCGCCGGAGGTCCGCGCTGGGGAGTTTCACCAAGAAGACGGCGGTGCTGGGGCTGTTGGGCGCCGCGGCGTTCGCCGCCTGGCGGTGGTGGGACAGCCAGGCCAACCCGGACTGGCTGGCCGAGCCGTCGGAGGCCACCGAGGTCCCGGACGACGCGAGCAGTCTGGCGGAGGCCGACGGCAGCGGCCCGATCACTCCCACACCGGAGGACGTCCGCACCGATGAGACGACGGGGCCCTCGACGGTCGGCGAGCAGAACACGCCGGCCTCGCCGGACGACGAGGAGCGCCGTTGATCTCCGGACGTCCGCACGACAGGTGATGTTTCACGTGGAACATCGCTCTCGGGCCCGGGCCGCCTCATCGTCATGAGGCGGCCCGGGCCCGATACCGTCCCCCCTGGCCCTGGCCCGTCCCCCCTGGCCCTGGCCGTGGCCGTCGCGTTCGACGGTGGCCGGCGGGCCATGGTGGCCGGGCAACTCTCCCTGTTCGAACACAATTCCCTCTATAGTTCGAGAACGGCTACGGCCGGAACATTCGCCGAGCGCCGCCCCACACGCACCTCGCTGCCGCGCTCGGCCAGGGGGCAGGGGAATGGGGAGGGGCACGGCGATGACGCACGCCGAGAACGAGGAACCGGCGCGGTCCGACGACCGGCCGGACAGGGGCCGCAAGTCCCGGAGCCGCCGCCGTCCGCGGCGCAAGGTCTTCCGCAACATCATGATCGGCTGTGCCGTGCTGGCACTGGTCGCCGGCGGTACGGCCTGGTGGATGTACGAGGACCTCGACGGCAACATCACGGCCGTCGACCTGGAGGAGGCCCTGGGGGACGACCGCCCCGCCAAGGAACCGGCCGCCGGCGGGTCGCTGAACATCCTGGTGCTGGGCTCCGACTCCCGCGCCGGCGACAACGCCGTGCTGGACGGCGGCGACGTCGGCGGAGCCCGCTCCGACACCGCGCTGGTGGTGCACGTCGCGGAGGGCCGCTCCGAGGCGGTGGCCGTCTCCATCCCGCGGGACACCCTGGTCGACCGCCCGGCCTGTACCCGGGCCGACGGCACCGAGGTCTCCCCGGCGAAGCGGGTGATGTTCAACTCGGTCTACTCCCAGGTGGGTTCCGCCTGCACCCTCAAGACCGTGGAGACGATGTCCGGGGTCAGGATCGACCACCTGATGGAGATCGACTTCGCGGGCTTCAAGTCGCTGGTGGACGAGCTGGGCGGGGTGACGGTCGACGTCAAGGAACCCATCAAGGACACCAAGGGCGGCTTCACCCTGGATCCCGGGCAGCACCGCCTGGACGGCACCGAGTCGCTGAAGTTCGTCCGCACCCGCTACGGCTACAAGGACGGCAGCGACCTGGGGCGCATCGGCCTCCAGCAGCAGTTCCTGGTGGCGCTGATCGGCGAGGTCCGGCGGCAGGACCTGCTGGGCGATCCGGTCAGGACCTACAGGATCGCCGACTCGCTCACCGGCGCGCTGACCACCGACTCCGACCTGGCCTCGCTGACCTCGCTGGCCGAGTTCGGACAGTCGCTCCAGGGCATCGACCCGTCCGCCCTGGACACCGTGATGCTGCCGGTGACGTACGACACCGCCGACCCCAACCGGGTCGTGCCCGCCCAGCCGCTGGCCGACAAGGTCTGGGAGGCGCTGCGCAACGACCGCCCGATACCCGAGTCGGCCCGGAAGTCCCCGGCCGGCGGCAGCTGACCGGCGGGGGGAGGGCATCGATGAGCACGGCAGAAGCGGAGAAGGAGCACCCCCGGCAGGGCCGGGAGACACCCGCACGGCTCACCTTCCGTGAGGCGCTGGCCCGGCTGGCACGGGCGCAGAAGAGCGCCAAGGGCGTCTCCCTCTACTCCCGTTACGTCAACCGCCCGGTCGGCCGCGTCCTGGCGGCAGGCTCCTACCGGGTGGGGCTGACGCCCAACCAGGTCACCGCGGTCAGCGCGTTGTTCAGCTTCGGCGGCATCGCCGTGATCGCCCTGGCCGAGCCGGCCTGGTGGACGGGGCCGGTGGTGTGGCTCGCCCTGGCGACCGGTTTCGCCTTCGACTCGGCGGACGGGCAGCTGGCCCGGCTGCGCGGTGGCGGCAGTCCGGCGGGTGAATGGCTGGACCACGTGGTGGACTGCGCCAAGACCACCGCGCTGCACACGGCGGTGCTGCTGACCTTCTTCCTGCGGCCCGACGAGTTCGCCGTGCGGGAGAGGGCCTGGCTGCTGCTGCCGCTGGGCTTCCTGTTCGCGGCGATCGTGACGTTCTTCGGCGGACTGCTCACCGAGCAGCTCAAGCGGAAGGCCGCCGCCGGGCCCTCCGGCCCCGTCGCGCCGCCGTCCCTGGTACGGGCGGTGGCGCTGCTGCCGGTCGACCACGGCGTGTTCTGCCTGGTCTTCCTGCTGCTCGGGGCCGGACAGGCCTTCCTGTGGGGCTATGCCCTGTTCGGGGCGGCGGCGGCGCTCTACCTGCCGTTGTTCCTCGTCAAGTGGTTCCGCGAGCTCAGCCGCGGCTGAGCTCGCCCGCCTCGGGGACCGGTGCGGTCAGCGAGTCCAGCGCCCGGCGGAGCTGGGTGCTGGACGTGTGCACCGTGTACGGGAAGTAGACGACGTCGACGCCGACGGCGGCGAAGTCCTGCTCCAGCTTCTCCCCCTTGGCGGTGCCCCGCCAGTCGTCACCCTTGAAGAGGACGTCGAAGCGGACCTGCTTCCAGGTCTCGACCTTGTCCGGCACGGTCTCCACGAAGGCCGCGTCGACGTACTTGATGTTGCGCACGATCTCCAGCCGCTCGATGAGCGGGATGACCGGCCGGCGCCCCTTCGCCAGCTCGGCCATCTCGTCCGACACCACCCCGGCGACCAGGTAGTCGCACTGCTGCCGGGCATGCCGAAGGATGTTCAAGTGCCCGATGTGGAACAGGTCGTAGGCACCAGGTGCGTAACCCACCCGGTACGGTCTGCGGTCCGACACCTTGCGTTTCCCCCCTATGGATACGCTTTCTTCCCCCCTGCGTCAGAAATGACAGTACCGTGCACCCTTCGGGTGGGACAGGTGAACGATTAGGGTGACGAACAGCTCGTTCGCTGCAAGGGGGGCTTGTGAAGCGGAACGTGACGGAGCATCAGCCGGAGGGTGGCCGAATATCCCGGCACCGTCTGCTGCTCGTCTCCACCAACTACGCGCCGGAACACACCGGCATCGGCCCGTACGCCACCCAGATCGCCGAGCACTGGTCGGCCGGGGGGCACGAGACGCACGTGCTCGCCGGGATGCCGCACTACCCGTCGTGGTCCGTCGACCCCGGCTACCGCGGCCGGTGGCGGATGACCGAGACGAGGAACGGGGTGAGCGTGCACCGGCGGCGCCATCTGGTGCCGTCACGGCAGACCGCCGCACGCCGCGCGTTGTTCGAGGCGACCGTGCTGGGGCACCAGCTCGCCGCCCCACCGCGGATGGGACGCCCGGAGGCGGTCTTCGCCCAGCTGCCGAGCCTGGCCGGCGGCGTGGTGGCGTCCCGGCTGGCCGCCCGGTGGCGGGTGCCGTTCGTCCCCGTGGTGCAGGACCTGATGGGTGCGGCGGCCGAACAGAGCGGCATCTCCGGCGGTGACCGTGCCGCGCGTGCCGCCTCCGGGGTCGAGGGGAACGTGCTGCGCCGGGCCACCCTGGTCGGCGTCATCCACGAGACGTTCGCCGACCGCGTCGTGGCGCTGGGCGTGGACCGCGGGAGGATCCGCGTGGTGCCCAACTGGTCCCATGTGGCGGCCCCCTCGGCCGACCGGGCCGAGACCCGCGCCAGGCTGGGCTGGGGCGCGGCGCCGGTGGTGCTGCACTCGGGGAACATGGGCCTCAAGCAGGGCCTGGAGGTGCTGGTGGGCGCGGCCCGCCTGGACCCGGACGTCCGCTGGGTGCTGATGGGGGACGGCAACCAGCGTGCCGCGCTCCAGGACGTGGCGTCCGGCGTCCCCAACGTGGAGTTCCTGCCGGCGGTGGGGAACGAGGAGTTCCCCGACGTGCTGGCGGCGGCCGACGTGCTCGCGGTGACCCAGCGGGCATCGGTGCTGGACATGAGTGTGCCGTCCAAGCTGACCTCGTACTTCGCGGCCGGACGGCCCGTGGTCGCCTCGGTCGCGGACGGCGGCGGCACCGCCGAGGAGGTGCGGCGCTCCGGCGCCGGCGTCCTGGTGGAGCCGGAGGACCCGGCGGCTCTGCTGGAGGCGGTACGGAAACTGGCCGCCGACCCGGCCGCCGCCGACGCGCTGGGAGCACACGGACCCCGCCACGTGGCGGCGCATCTGGGCCGTGAGGCCGGCTTGGCCCGCTACGACGCCCTGCTGGCCGAGGTTCTGGCGGGACCCGTCGGCACGGCGTCGGGGGAGCAGGAGAAGGCGAGAGGGGCGGGAGCATGACCGAGACCAACGGCGGACCGGCCGGACTGGTACCGGTGCCGGAGGACGAGCCGGATCTGCTGCGGGACCAGTTCCTCCAGCTGATGCGCTACCCCCGGCTGATCGCGGGCGGTGTGCTGCTGGGCCTGCTGGGCGGCGCCTGGCTCGGGCTGAGCACCGCGGACACCTATGTCGCCACCAGTGACGTGCGCCTGCGGGTGGCCACCGACGACCCGTTCAGCGCCAGCCAGTCGAGCTCCAAGCTGGACATGAACACCGAACGGCAGGACGCCGGAAGCCGACGCACCGCCGAGCGGGCGGCCGAGGTGCTCGGCATCGGCGGCCGGGAGGAGGCCTTCCTCGCCGGCCTGCAGGTCACCAACCCGCCGCAGTCGCAGGTGCTCCGGTTCAGCTACACCGCGGACGACCCCAAGGACGCGGCCCGGCGCGCCAACGCCGCGGTCGAGTCCTACCTCGAGGAGCGCCGCCAGGACACCGAGGCGACCCGTGACTCGATGATCAAGGGCCTGAAGAAGCAGCTGAATCCGATCGCCAAGCAGCACGAGGAACTCGCCGCGTCCCTCACCAGCAGCAGCCCCGAGTCGGACTTCAGCGTCAAGGCCAACCTGCTCAACAAGATCACCGAACTCAACGACCGGATCAGCAAGCTCGAATCCCTCGACATGACGCCCGGCAAGGTGATCCGCACAGCCACCCCGCCGTCCGGCTCCGACGGCCCCGGCTGGGCCCTGTCGCTGATCCTGGGCGGCACCGGCGGCCTCGCGCTGGGGCTCCTCTTCGCCTGGGTCCGGCTGGTCTTCGACCCGGCGGCCCGCTCGGAGGGGGACGTGGCCCGAGCGCTGCGCGCCCCGGTGCTCGGCTCGCTGCCCCGCATCGATCCCGACGACCCGCTGCTGACGGAGGACCGCGACGACTCCCCGCTCGCCGAGGAGTACCGGTCGATCGCCTACCGGCTCGCCTACGACCGGCGGTTCGCCGACCGCCGCCGGCTGCTGGTCGCCGCCCCTCGCGGCTCCAGCCGGACCGCCGCCGCCGTCGCGGTCAACCTGGCGGCGACGTTCTCGGAGACCGGCAAGCGGGTCCTGGTCGTCGAGGCGGACCTGCGCCGCCCCTTCCTCACCCACGAGCTGGACGCCCACGAGCTGTCCCGCCCGTCCTGGACCGACGAGTCCGCGGCGTCCGGCACGGGCGACGAGGAGTGGCCCGGCCGCCGCCGTCTGCTGGTGGACGCCGGTGAGTCCGGCGGCTTCGAGCTGGTCCCCGGGGCCCGGGTGCGCAACGTGGCCCGTGCGCTGACCTCCGCCGAGACCTCGCGCCTGGTCGCCGAGGCCGACGACGCGCACGCCACGGTCATCGTCCTCACTCCCCCGGTGTTCGCCTACGCCGACGCGCTCGCCCTGGTCGACCGGGTCGACGGCGTCCTGGTGGTCTGCGACCCGCGCGGCGTGCACCGCGCACAGCTCGCCCGGCTGCGCGACCTGATCGTCGGCGCGG
>NZ_JACADT010001000.1:0-2035 GCF_013421635.1 Streptomyces sp. UH6
GTCCACCGCCGCCTGCCACTGCTCCAGCTGGCGCCGCCCCATCCGGTTGCCGAACCCGCTCAGCGCGGTCAGCGCGTGGACGTTGGCCGGCAGTGCCAGGGCCGCCTCCACGATCGCGGCGTCCCCGAGCACCTTGCCCGGCGAGACGTCACGCCGCCGCGCGATCCGGTCCCGGGCCTCCCACAGCTCGCGCACCACGGCGAGCTGGCGCCGCCGGCGGACCTTGTGCATGCCGGAGGTGCGGCGCCACGGGTCCTTGCGCGGCGCCGGCGGCGGCGCGGAGGCGATGGCGTCGAACTCCTGGAGGGCCCACTCGAGCTTGCCCTGCCGCTCCAGCTCCTTCTCCAGCGCGTCGCGCAGGTCGACCAGGAGCTCCACGTCCAGCGCCGCGTACCGCAGCCAGGGCTCCGGCAGCGGCCGGGTCGACCAGTCCACCGCGGAGTGGCCCTTCTCCAGCACGAAGCCGAGGACGCTCTCGACCATCGCGCCGAGTCCGACCCTCGGGAACCCGGCGAGACGGCCGGCCAGCTCGGTGTCGAAGAGGCGGTCGGGGACCATGCCTATTTCCCGCAGGCACGGCAGGTCCTGGGTGGCGGCGTGCAGCACCCACTCGGCGCCGGAGATCGCCTCGCCCAGACCGGAAAGGTCGGGGCAGGCCACCGGGTCGATCAGCGCGCTGCCGGCGCCCTCACGGCGCAGCTGCACCAGGTAGGCGCTCTGTCCGTAGCGGTAACCGGACGCCCGTTCGGCGTCGACGGCCACCGGGCCGGTCCCCGCGGCGAAGGCGGCGACGACCGCCGCCAGGCCCTGGGCGTCGGCGATCACCGGCGGGATGCCCTCACGGGGCTCGAGCAGGGGAACCGGCTCCGCCGCCCGGGAAGCAGAAGTCCCGCCGGTTCCGCCGTCGTCCGGAGGGGCGCCTCCGGTGGTTCGCAGTGGGCTGTCTGCTGCGGTGTCATGGGCGTCGGTCACCTGTCAAGGGTATCTGTGTACCGGGCACATGCACCGCGCCCGCCGAGGGAACGTTCCCTCGGCGGGCGCGGCGACCGGGTGATCAGTGGATGATGCCGGTACGCAGGGCCACCGCGACCATCCCGGCGCGGTCGCCGGTGCCCAGCTTGCGGGCGATGCGGGCGAGGTGGCTCTTGACGGTCAGGGCGGACAGCCCCATGGAGACGCCGATCGCCTTGTTCGACTGGCCCTCCGCCACCAGCCGCAGGACCTCGACCTCACGGCCGGAGAGCTCCCGGTAACCGCCCGGGTGGCTCGGGGCACCCGGGGGGCGGCGGTGCATGCGGTGGGCCGCGCCGAGCGGAGCGGCGCCGGGACGGCCCGGCAGGCCGATGTTGGTACGGGTGCCGGTGACGACGTAGCCCTTGACGCCGCCCGCGAGGGCGTTGCGCACGGCGCCGATGTCGTCGGCGGCGGAGAGGGCCAGACCGTTGGGCCAGCCGGCGGCCCGGGTCTCGGACAGGAGGGTCAGGCCGGAACCATCCGGCAGGTGGACGTCGGCGACGCAGATGTCACGGGGGTTGCCGATGCGGGGACGAGCCTCCGCTACGGACGAGGCCTCGATCACGTCGCGCACTCCCAGGGCCCAGAGATGACGGGTCACGGTGGAGCGCACGCGCGGATCGGCCACGACGACCATGGCGGTGGGCTTGTTCGGGCGGTAGGCGACCAGGCTTGAGGGCTGCTCGAGGAGAACGGACACCAGGCCTCCTGGGTGGGGGACGGAGCCGGCTCACGGGGGATGAAGCCGGGACGGACGAACCGTGCTTGCTAGGTCACTGTCTGCTTCGGCACCCGGCCCCTCCTCCTTTAGGGGATGATCACGATTAGGTGAGGGGAAATCGGGGCAATTCGGACGCGCGATCGATCATCCGAAGAACGGCGCGAGTCGAACCCTGTCGACGGGTGGTCAGGCAAGGTCGCAAAGTGTCCGTATCGACAAAGCCGCAATCACAATGCGGCGTGGGGCCGGAGTCGGGGGTGGGGGCCGGAGTCGGGGTGGCTCCGGAGCCCGGGGTGGGTC
>NZ_JACADT010001001.1:0-2072 GCF_013421635.1 Streptomyces sp. UH6
GGTGAGCTGGAGCGGATGCCGTTCGAGGAACGCGACCGGCTCGCCGCGCGGCTGCGCGGCGGCCGCCTCGCGCGGTGGGCCGAACTGATCGGCCGCTTCCGGCAGATGGCCGGCGGTGAACGTGCCCGCAAGGTGGAGAACACCACCGGCGAGCTGGTCGGCGTCACCGTCGGCGACGACCTCTCGCGCGTTCTGCCCTCCGAACTGGCCCACCTCGGCGTGCCCGGACTCCGCGCGGTCTTCGCCGCCCGGTACGCCGCCGGGGAACTGATGCTCCACGACAGCCGGGGCGAGCGGAGCACCGGCAAGGGCGCCGTCATCGCGTGCGTCGACACCTCGCACTCCATGTACGCCGAGGGGCCCGGCGGCGTCACCCGGGAGGCGTGGTCCAAGGCGTGCGCCCTGGCGCTGCTGGACCAGGCCTCGTCGGCGGGGCGGGACTTCGTCGGCATCCTGTTCTCCACCGCCGACCAGCTCCGCGTGTTCCGCTTCCCGGCCGGCCGCCCGCCCGCGACCGCCGAGGTGGTCGGCTTCGCCGAGACCTTCCTCGGCGGCGGCACCGACTTCCGGCGGCCGCTGTCGGCGGCGGCGGACCTGCTGGCGGAGGAGTTCGACGCCGCCGGGCGGCAACGCGGGGACATCGTCCTCATCACCGACGACGCCTGCGAGGTCACCGAGGAGTGGACGCGCGCGTGGCGGGCGGCCAAGCGCCGGCTGGGCTTCCGGCTCTTCGGCGTGGCCGTCGGCGGCACGGCGGACACCGGGCCCGGCTCGGTCCTGGAGGCCCTGTGCGACAACCTCCGCACCGTCGAGGACCTCGCCGACGTGCACGCCGCCGCCGACCTCTTCCGGCTCGTCTGAACCGCGCGGGGCGGCGGACGACCTCGCGTGCGCCGGACACCGGGCGCCGGTGTCCACGGAGCGGCCGGTTGTTGACCGGCTCGCGCGGCCCCGATTATGTTGCCGACCATGTGCCGTTCCGCGCTTCTGACGACTCGAGGTCACCTCGACCTGAAGCGTGTGTGCTCCGCCGCGTGTCGTCGGTCCTGAAGAGCGGCGCGGACGCGGTCCCGGTCTCCTGATCTCCCGGTCTCTCCGGTCTCCTCGGTCTCCTCGGGGCGTTCCACCGCGTCCGTACGCGGGCTCCCCGGTGTGTCCGGGCCTGGCCCGGGCCGGCCCGTCGGGTCTCCCGCACCGAGCGCGCCGCGCCGCCTCGTCCCCCCACCGTCCCCGCACTCGTCCAGGATCGGGAAGGCATCTCGTGGAGATCTCGTCGGCGACCACCCCACGGCGTGGCGCGCACCTGCGGCGCTCGGACATCCCGGCGGCCCTCCCGGGGGCGCGCCGCGCCTCCGGAGCCGGCGCGGTGCTGGGCGCCGTCCTCGACCACGGCCCGGTGGCGCGCAGCACCGTCGCCCGGCTGACCGGACTGTCACCGGCGGCGGTGAGCGGGCACTGCGGAGTCCTGATGGGCCGTGGCCTGCTCCGTGAGAGCCGGGAGACGACCGGCCCCCGCGGCCTGGGCCGCCCCCACGTGCCGGTGGAGGTCGACGGGGACCGCTACCTCGTCGCCGGTGCCCACATCGCCGTCACGCACACGACGCTGTCGCTGGTGGACCTGCGCGGCCGGATCGTCGCGGAGGAGCGGCGCCCCCATGAGGACACCGCTCCGGGCCCGGTCCTCGAGGGGCTGGCGGACCGGCTGCCGCGTCTCGTGACGGCGCACGCACAGGGCCGGACCGTGCTCGCCCTGGGCGCCGCCACCGGGCACTGGGTGGATCCCTCGGCCGGTGTCGTCGTACGGCACCCCCAACTCGGCTGGCGCGACGTGGCGGTACGGAGCGTGCTCGCCGACGCGACCGGTCTGCCGGTCCATCTCGACAGCCACGCACGGGCGTTGGCCCGCGCCGAGCAGTTGGTGGGGCAGCGCGCCACCCGGTCGAGCGCCGTGCTGCTCTTCGTGGGCAACGTCGTGGACGCGGCGTTCGTGACCGCGGGTGGCGTGCACCAGGGCCCGCGGTCGGCCGCCGGGAGGGTCGCCCATCTGCCGGTGGGGGTCGCCCATCGGCCGG
>NZ_JACADT010001002.1:0-2029 GCF_013421635.1 Streptomyces sp. UH6
TGCACCCCACCCGCTCGCTGCGCGCGCTCCGCGTCGCCGCCTACGCCGGTTCCCGGGGCGGGCGGCGCGAGCGCGGCGGGTGACGGACGGCGGGTGCGTGGCCCGGGGCCCGTGGCCCGGACCCCGGCACAACGTACGCAAGACCGACGCAGAATCGCGAAGGACGTCGATGACAGAGACAGAACCGGTCGCCCCCGTACGGCGCAAGAGGCGCAGCAAGGGCAGGGCGGTCATCACCTGGGCCTCGACCACGGACCACAAGAGGATCGGGCACCTCTACCTGGTCACGTCGTTCGCCTTCTTCCTGCTGGCCGGCGTGCTCGCGCTGCTGATGCGTGCCGAACTCGCCCGGCCGGGCATCCAGTTCATCTCCAACGAGCAGTACAACCAGGCGTTCACCATGCACGGGGCGGTGATGCTCCTGCTGTTCGCCACGCCGACCTTCGCCGGCTTCGCCAACGCGGTGATGCCGCTGCAGATCGGCTCGCCCGACGTCGCCTTCCCCCGGCTGAACATGTTCGCCTACTGGCTGTTCCTCTTCGGAGGGCTGATCGCCGTCAGCGGCTTCCTCACCCCGCAGGGCGCCCCCGACTTCGGCTGGACCGCCTACACGCCGCTCAGCCTCGAGCAGCGCTCGCCGGGCCCGGGCGCCGACCTGTGGATCATGGGGCTGGCGCTCTCCGGCTTCGGCACCATCCTCGGCGCCGTCAACTTCATCACCACGATCATCTGCATGCGCGCGCCGGGCATGACCATGTTCCGGATGCCGCTGTTCACCTGGAACGTGCTGCTCACCTCGGTCCTCGTCCTGCTGGCCTTCCCGGTGCTCGCCGCGGCGCTCTTCGTCCTGGAGTCCGACCGGCAGTTCGGCTCACGGGTCTTCGCCCCCGAGAACGGCGGGGCCCTGCTGTGGCAGCACCTGTTCTGGTTCTTCGGCCACCCCGAGGTCTACATCCTGGCGCTGCCCTTCTTCGGCGTGGTGACCGAGATCATCCCGGTGTTCAGCCGCAAGCCGATCTTCGGCTACATGGGGCTGGTCGGCGCCACCATCACCATCACCGCCCTCTCCGCGATGGTGTGGGCGCACCACATGTTCGCCACCGGCGGCGTACTGCTGCCGTTCTTCTCCTTCCTGACCTTCCTGATCGCGGTGCCGACCGGGGTGAAGTTCTTCAACTGGATCGGCACCATATGGAAGGGCTCGCTCTCCTTCGAGACGCCCATGCTGTGGGCGGTCGGTTTCCTCGTGACCTTCCTCTTCGGCGGCCTCACCGGCGTCGTCCTCGGCTCCCCGGTCCTCGACTGGCACGTGACGGACAGCTACTTCGTGGTCGCCCACTTCCACTACGTGCTGTTCGGCACCATCGTCTTCGCCATGTTCGGCGGCTTCCACTTCTGGTGGCCGAAGTTCACCGGGAAGATGCTGGACGAGCGACTCGGCAAGCTCCACTTCTGGACGCTGTTCGTCGGCTTCCACACCACGTTCCTGGTGCAGCACTGGCTGGGCGCCGAAGGCATGCCCCGCCGGTACGCCGACTACCTCGCCGCCGACGGGTTCACCGTCCTCAACACGATCTCCAGCGTGGGCTCGTTCCTGCTGGGGGCGTCCACGCTGGTCTTCCTCCACAACGTCTGGAAGACCCGCAGGTACGCCCCGACGGTCGAGGCCGACGACCCCTGGGGCTACGGCCGGTCGCTGGAGTGGGCGACCTCCTGCCCGCCGCCCCGGCACAACTTCCACTCGCTGCCGCGGGTACGGTCCGACTCCCCGGCCTTCGACCTCCACCATCCCCGGCACGCGTCACTGAGCGACCGGGAGAACGAGGGCAGGCGGGACGTCGTCGACAGGACCGGCGACGACCGCGAAGGGGTCCGATGACCTCTCCGCGGCCGTCGCCGGTCCCGGCCGACCCCCGCCAGGGTCACTGGCGGGGATACAGGGGCCGGATGCGGTCCCAGTAGCGCCGCAGTTCCGTCTCCATCTCCTCCAGCGTCCGTGGCTCCCGAGCCGCCGGCCGGTTCGCTGCCG
>NZ_JACADT010001003.1:0-2027 GCF_013421635.1 Streptomyces sp. UH6
ACCGCCCTTCTGTACGACATTGCTCTCCCCACCATCCCCCGCACCTCGGCACCGGGGCAAGCGCCCCGGACCCGTGGAGGGTGATGTGTGCGGTGTCACGGCCGGGGACGGGTGCGCCGGCGGGGACGGACGTCCGGGCCGCGCCGCCCGGGCCCGGGCGGCGGTGTCACTTCCCCGTGACGGTGATGCGCAGGCCGCTGCGCGGCCGGGCCGGGATGCGGTGCAGGGAGATCCGCAGGTCCTGCTCGGGCACCCGGTGCTCCAGCCGGGCCAGCCGCAGCGTCAGCGCCTCCAGCAGCGCGATGGTCACGGCCTCGCCGGGGCAGCGGTGGCCGTGCGCCGGGTCGCCGCCGCCCTGCGGGACCAGTTCGTCGCGCTCCACCGGCCGCTCCAGGAACCGCTCCGGCCGGAAGACGTACGGGTCGCCCCACAGCTCCTCGTCGTGGTTCTGGCCGAACAGGTCCAGCACCACCATGCCGCCCTCGGGGATCTCCCGGCCCTGGAAGGACACGTCCGCCGGGGCCTGGCCGCCGATCAACGGCGCGAACGGGTAGAAGCGGCGCAGCTCGTGCACGAACGCGGCCAGGTAGGCGGCGTCGTCGGCCCACAGCCGGTCCCGCACATCGGGCCGGTGGTGCAGCAGGTGGCCGGCGAAGGAGAGGAACCAGGTCACCGCCACCGTCGGCCGCAGCACGTTGAGCAGTTCCACGCCGGCCACCCTCGGCTCCAGCAGGAGACCGTCCGCGTCCCGGTGCCGGGCGACGACGTCCAGCGCGGAGCCCTCCGGCGGGGCCAGGGCGTCGTCACGGACCTCCTCGACGATCCCGGCCGCCCAGAACTCGCGGCGGGAGCGGGCACGGCGCGCCCGCCAGTGGCGCGGGCCCGCGGTGGCGAAACCGTCCACCATGGCCACCAGGTCACGGGCCAGCGGGCGCACGTCCGCCTCCTCCAGCGGCACGCCCGCCCACCGGCACACCGCACGGGTGAGGACCACGGCGGCCTCGTCGAACAGCACGATCTCCTCGCGCTCCGCCCACTCGGGCACCGCTCGCTCCCAGGCGTCGGCGACCTGCTCGGTCAGGTCGGCGACCCGGCCGGGGTCGGTCAGCAGCGCCAGGAACATCGCCTTGCGCACCCGGTGCGGCTCCCCGTCCAGGGTGTGCACGGCCCCCTTGCCGAAGAGCGTGCTCAGCACCGGCTCGGGCATGGCCTGCCCGCGCACCACGTGCCGCTCGTCGTACACGAACCGGACCGCCTCCGGCCCGCGCACGGCCACGGCCGGGCGGCCCATGAGCCGGGTGAACAGGGGGCTGCCGTGCCGCCGGACCATGCCGGGCAGCCAGGCGTACCCCTTCAGCAGCAGCGCGGCGGTGCGGTCGGCGAGAACAGACGGGTTGCTGGACATGGCGGGCGAGTGCCCGGGGGCGCGGCGGGAAAACGCGGCTCCGCCGGGAGAGTGATCTTCGGCCTACCCGCACGCGGACCGGGGCACCGGCGGGGCACGAGGCGGAAGCCGAAGGCCGGCGCCGCCGTGAGGAGGCGCCACGACGATGAGCCTGAACGAGGCCGGGCCGACCGGTGAGTACGCCCCGGTGCAGCGGGCCGCCCAGGCGGTGGGCCTGGTGTTCCTTCTGGTGGGGGTCCTCGGGTTCGTCCCGGGGATCACCACCCACTACGGGGAGATGGCGTTCGCGTCGCACACGTCGGGGGCGAACCTGCTCGGCCTCTTCCAGGTCTCCGTCCTGCACAACCTGGTCCACCTGCTCTTCGGCGTGGTCGGCCTCGCGCTGTCGCGCACCGCGCCGACGGCCCGCTCCTACCTGATCGGCGGCGGGCTGGTCTACCTGGTGCTGTGGGTGTACGGGCTGGTGGTCGTCGACCACCACAACGGCGCCAACTTCGTGCCGGTGAACACGGCCGACAACTGGCTGCACCTGTTCCTGGGCCTCGGCATGATCGCCCTCGCGCTGACCCTGACCCGGGGCCGCGCCACCGCGCCCGGCCCGTACGGGTCCGCCGGCGGACCC
>NZ_JACADT010001004.1:0-2026 GCF_013421635.1 Streptomyces sp. UH6
GATCGTCGACGCGGACCTGCGGCCGGAGGGGCGCACCGGGCCGCTGGTGCGGACGCTCGCCTCGTACGAGGCGTACTACCGGCGGTGGTCGCTGGCCTGGGAGTCGCACGCGCTGCTGCGGGCGGACCCGGTCGCCGGCGACGCGGAGCTGGGGCGGCGGTTCCTCCAGCTGATCGACCCCCTGCGGTACCCGGCGGGCGGGCTCGGCGACGACGCGGTGCGGGAGGTGCGGCGGCTCAAGGCCCGGATGGAGTCCGAGCGGCTGCCGCGCGGCGCGGACCCGACGCTCCACACCAAGCTGGGGCGCGGCGGCCTCACGGACGTGGAGTGGACGGTCCAGCTGATGCAGCTGCGGCACGCGGCGGACGTCCCCTCCCTGCGGACCACACGCACCCGCAAGGCGCTGCGGGCGGCACGGGACGCGGGACTGATGTCCGCGGACGACGCCCAGGTGCTGGACGAGGCGTGGATCCTGGCGACGCGGGTCCGCAACGCGGTGATGCTGGTGCGGGGGCGGGCCGGGGACACGTTCCCCACGGACGTGCGGGAACTGGCGGCCGTCGGCCGCTACCTCGGGTTCGGCCCCGGGCGGGCGGGGGACATGATCGACGCGTACCGGCGTACGACGCGGCGGGCACGGGCGGTCGTGGAGCGGCTGTTCTACGACAACGGGTCGTGACGTGACGTGACGTGACGTGACGTGACGTGACGTGACGTCCCGGCCCGTCGCCGTGGGAGGGCCGCGCCCGCGGCATCCGTCGGGCGCGGCTCCCTCAGGGGTGTGGGTTGCGGGGGAGGGCCGGCTCTCGGGGGACGGAGGACTCCGGCCCGTCCTCGGACCGGGCACTCGAGGGTTCCTCTCCGGCCCTGGCGGGCCCGGGCGCGGCCGGTCCGTGCGGCGCGGAGGGCGCCGGTCCGCCCGAGGGCCGCGGCAGGGCGGGTGGAGCGGCGGCAGTGCGCCGGAAGGGGCCGGGGACGGACGCCGGGCCGTACCAGAGGCGGGCGACGGTCCAGCCGAAGGCGAGACAGATCAGGCCACCCACCGCGTCGAGCCAGAAGTGGTTCGCGGTCGCGACGATGACCACCAGCGTCGCCACCGGATAGAGCAGCGCCAGCACCCGCACCCACGGCACCCGCGCCAGCGCGTAGATCGTGAGGCCGGACCAGACCGACCAGCCGATGTGCATGGACGGCATCGCCGCGTACTGGTTCGACATGTGCTTCAGGTCGCCGGAGGCCATCGACCCCCATGTCCCGTGCACCAGCACCGTGTCGACGAAGCCCGACCCGTTCATCAGCCGTGGTGGCGCCAGCGGGAACAGGTAGTAGCCGACCAGCGCGACCGCCGTCGTCGCGAACAGCACCGTGCGCGCACCGGAGTAGAGCGCGGGGCGGCTGCGGAACAGCCACACCAGCACGCCCAGCGTGACCACGAAGTGCAAAGTCGCGTAGTAGTAGTTCATGCCGACGATCAGCCACTCGACCGAGTTGACGGCGTGGTTGACCGTTTCCTCGACGGCGAGGCCGAGCCGGTTCTCCACGTCCCACAGCCAGTCGGCGTTGCGCAGGGCCACCGCCCGCTGCTCCGGCACCGCGTTGCGGATCAGGGAGTACGTCCAGTAACTCGCGCCGATCAGCAGGATCTCGAACCAGATCCGGGGCCGACGCGGAGTACGCAGCCGACGCAGCCTGCCCGGTCGTACGTCGGCGCCCGCGACGGTGCCGGAGTCGGCCTGCCGCGGGCGGCCTTCCAAAGCGGTCACGGTCCCTCACCCATGGCACGTCAGTCTGCCAGAAACGTCTTACCCGACCGATCATCCTCCGGATGGATCCCGGTCGCATTTCGTTCGGGGAAAACCCCGGGGCAACTCGGGGAGACACCTGGGGGAAACCCTGAGGAAGTCTCGGAGAGGCCCGCGGAACCCCCGGAGAGGCCCCCAGAGGCCCGGAAAGCCCCGGCGGACCCCCCGGGGCCCTCGGGCACCCAGGAGCCCCGGAGGCGTCCGGTGGCGCCGAAGCGCCCCGA
>NZ_JACADT010001005.1:0-2022 GCF_013421635.1 Streptomyces sp. UH6
TCCACCACGCGCAAGCGGGCGGCGCCGTACACACGGGTGCTCACTGCGGCGTGCACAAGCCCGGCCTGGGCGGACAGCACTGTTCCTCCCCCGACCCGCCCCCTTCCGAAGGGGCTTACGTTCCACGGAGCGAGCCGTCCCGTGCGCACGTGAGGCCTGCGCCCACCCGTGCCGCCCCAGCGGCACGACTGCCCGCAGACGGAACGGGTGGGGGCGCGCCCAGCGGCACGACTGCCCGCAGATGGAACAGGGTGGGGGCGGCCCGGCGGCACGATTGCCCGCAGGGGGAACGGGTGGGGGCGCGCCCGGCGGAACGGTTGCCCGCGCAGGGGGAACGGGTTGGGGCAGAACCGCGCACCGCACGGTGGGGTGATCGCGCGGGAGGGCGGGAGGGGGCCGGCCGTCGTGGTGGGGACGCGGGGGCCGAGGGCCGCAGGGGTTACAGGAGGGCCGCGTTGTCGGTGAGGAGGGTGGTGATGCGGTCCGGGGGTACGGGGCGGCTGTAGAGCCACCCCTGCCCCGTGTCGCAGCCGATCCGCCGCAACCGCGCCGCCTGCGCCGCCGTCTCGACCCCCTCCGCGGTGACGCTGAGCCCCAGCCGGTGGGCGAGCTGCACCATCGCCTCGACGATCACCTCGTCCGCCGCGTTCGGCGCGGCCCGGTCCCCGTCACCCGCGCCCCCGAGGGCGTCCTCGTACTGGAACCCCCGCACGAACGAGCCGTCGAGCTTCAGCACGGACACCGGCAGCCGGCTGAGGTACGCCAGGTTGGAGTACCCCGTGCCGAAGTCGTCGATGGCGATCCGCACCCCCATGTCGCTGAGCGCCTGCAGGGCCTTGATCGGCCGCCCCGCCGACCCCATCAGCGCCGACTCGGTGAGCTCCAGCTGCAGCAGCCCCGGTTCCAGGCCGGTCTCGCCTAGGATCCGCGCCACGTCCGCCACCAGGTCGGAGTCCCAGACCTGCCGCACCGCGACGTTCACGCTGACGAACAGCGGCGGCTCCCCGGGCCGGTCCAGCTGCCACCGCCGCGCCTGCCGGCAGGCGGTCCGCAGGATCCACCGTCCCAGCGGCACGATGGAGCCGTCCTCCTCGGCCAGGCCCACGAACCGGTTCGGGGACAGCATCCCGAACTGGGGGTGGTCCCACCGGACCAGGGCCTCGACCCCCCGGACCTGCCCGTCGGACATGCCGACCAGCGGCTGGTACTGGAGGACGAACTCCTCCCGCTCGATCCCCGGCCGCAGTGTGGAGACCAGCGCCTGCCGGGTCATCCGGTGCGCGTTGCGCTCCGGGTCGAAGAGGGTCCAGCGGGACTTCCCGTCGGCCTTCGCCCAGTACAGCGTGGTGTCCGCGGCCTGCATCAATCCGGTCGCGTTGGTGCCCTCCGCGTGGCGTTCGACGACGCCGATGGAGGCGGAGACGGAGAGCCGCTGCCCGGAGAGGTCGAAGGGCGCCTGGAGCGCCGTGAGGACGGATTCGGCGAGGTCGGCGACCTGTTCGGTGCCGGTGGAGTCCTCCACCAGCAGCGCGAACTCGTCGCCGCCGAGCCGGGCGACCAGCGGCGCGCCCGTCCGGTTGAAGCCGGCCTCGTCGGCGCAGCGGGTGAGACGTTCCGCCACGGCGGCCAGCAGCCGGTCGCCGACCCGGTGGCCGAGGGTGTCGTTGATGGCCTTGAACCCGTCGAGGTCCAGGTAGCAGAGCCCGACCCGGCCGGTTCCCGTGTCCGAGGTGAGGGCGGTCTCCAGGGCGGTGGTCAGCCGCTCGAAGAACAGGCTGCGGTTGGGCAGCCGGGTGACCGGGTCGTGCATCTGGAGGTGGCGCAGCCGGGCCTGGAGTTCACGGCGGGCGGAGATGTCGGCGACCGAGAGCAGGACGCCCTGGTCGCCGCCGGTCAGCGGCGTCACCGTGACCTGCGCCCACAGGGAGTGCCCGTCGGGGTGCTTGAGGCGGCGGGTGCAGCGCAGCACGGCCTGGCGGCCCCGCAGCACCTCGCGGTACGCCTGCCAGCTGCGCGGGTCGG
>NZ_JACADT010001006.1:0-2021 GCF_013421635.1 Streptomyces sp. UH6
CACCGCCGCGGCGGCGAGGCCACCGGCGAAGGCGATGCCGGAGGAGGCGAGCAGCGGCAGGGAGACCCCGGTGACCGCGGCCACGCCGAGCGCCAGGTAGGAACCGGCGTTGACGGCCAGGGTGTCCGGGGAGGCGAGCACGTTGCGGCTGACGGCCTGCAGGGCGACGCCCGCCATGCCGAGCACGGCGCCGACCAGCAGGCCGGCCACCATGCGCGGCAGCCGTGAGGCGATCACCACGGAGGCGTCGCCGGGGTCGGCGGCGCCGGTGAGCGCCTTCCACAGCTCCGGCGCGCCCGCCGTGGCGGTGCCCTGGGTGACGTCGACCGACGCGAGGACGGCGACCAGCAGGGCCAGTGCGGCCGTCACCGCGGCGGCGGCCGGGGTGGCTGTTCTGGGTGCGGTGACGGCCATGGCGTTACTTCTTCGTCAGCGCCTCGACGACGGCGTCGACGTACGCCTCCATCGAGCCCGGGCCGCCGAACATCCAGATGCCGTCGTCGAGGCGGTGCACGTCACCGGACTCGACGAACGGGAGGGACTTCCAGACGGCGTTGTCCTTGAGGATGCCGCCCTCGGCGAACGGGGTGGCGTTCTCGTCGCCCTCGTTGCCGATGTAGGCGAAGTGGGTGTCCTCGGGGAGCTTGGTGAGGCCCTCGACGTCGGTGGCGCCCAGGCCGTAGGACTCGTCGCCCTTGACCTCCCAGGTGTTCTTCAGCCCGAGGCCGGTGTTGACCTCGCCGATGAGGGAGGTGGCGGTGTAGGGGCGCACGGAGACCTGGTTGGACGTCACGTAGCCGTCGGCGAAGGCGATGCCCTCGCCGGCCAGACCGGCCTCCTCCAGCGCCTTCCTGCCCTCGGCGAGCTTGGCGTCGAACTGCTCGCGCACCTGCTCGGCCTTGTCCTCGGTGCCGGTGGCCTTGGCGATGAGGTCGACGTTCTCCAGCATCTGGTCGACCTGGCCGGCGCCGTCGGCGGAGCGGACCTGGAGGACCGGGGCGATGTCGCGGAGCTGCTTGACGGCCGCCTCGGGCAGGTCGGTGGTGGCGACGATCAGGTCGGGCGCCAGCGCGGCGACGGTGTCCATGCTGGGCTCGCCGCGGGTGCCGATGTCCTTGGGCTCGCCCTCGAGCGGGACGGAGGTGTTCCACAGCTGGTAGCCCTTGACGTCCGCGACGCCGGTGGGCTCGACGCCGAGCGTCAGCAGGCTCTCGACGACGTTCCACTCGGTGCCGACGACCTTGGTCGCAGGGCCGTCGAGCTTGACCTCGGCGCCGGAGGCGTCGGTGAGGGTGACGGCCTCGGACGTCTTGGTGTCCTTGGCGTCGGCGGCGGGCTCGGTGGTGCCGCAGGCGCTCAGCGCGAGGGCGGCGACGGCGGCCGTGGCCGCGGCGAGGAGGTGACGCTTCATGAGGAGGGTATGAGCCTTTCCGGGGCGGTGCGGGAGTGGTGGCGGCCCACCGCGCGGGTGCGCAGGTGGCCGGTGAGGGGATCGGTGTCGACCTCGATGCGGATGCCGTAGGTCGCGGTCAGCCGGTCCGGGGTGAGGACC
The DNA here is from genome assembly GCF_013421635.1 of Streptomyces sp. UH6. Lineage (NCBI taxonomy): Bacteria > Bacillati > Actinomycetota > Actinomycetes > Kitasatosporales > Streptomycetaceae > Streptomyces > Streptomyces sp. UH6. The sequence goes on from NZ_JACADT010001006.1 coordinate 1,553, forward strand.
TCGGCGGGCTCGCCGTCCGCGACGATCCGGCCGTCGTGCAGCAGCACGACCCGGTCGGCGACGGCGGCGGTCTGGTCGAGGTCGTGGAGGACGACGCCGACGGCGATGCCGTGGTCGTCCGCCAGGTCGCGCATCAGGTCGAGGAGTTCGACCTGGTAGCGCAGGTCCAGGTAGGTGGTGGGCTCGTCGAGCAGCAGGACGCCGGTCTCCTGGGCCAGGCAGCCGGCCAGCCAGACGCGCTGGAGCTGGCCGCCGGAGAGGTGCTCGGCGCCGCGGTCGGCGAGGGCGGTGGTGCCGGTGAGGGCCAGTGCCCGGTCCACGGCGGCGGCGCCGCCCGGGTCGGCCCTGCCCCAGCGGCCGCGGTACGGGTAGCGGCCGAACTCGACGACGTCGCGGACGGTGAGCCCGGTGGGCGTGGGACGGGCCTGCGTCAGCAGGGCGACCCGGCGGGAGAACTCGCGTGCCGTCA
>NZ_JACADT010001007.1:0-2021 GCF_013421635.1 Streptomyces sp. UH6
CGAGATCGCGGTGGGTCTCGAAGCCCGCCCCGGCGTCGTGCAGGGCCCGGGCGAACCTCTCCTCGAAGGCGTCGTGTTCCTTGGGGTCTTCAACGGGCATGACGAATCACCTGTCCGGGTCGTGGAGGGGGACGTGCCGTGCGGATGTGTGGTGCGGGCGGCGCCGTGCGGGACGCGGGGTGCGGGAGGGTCAGGCTGCGGCGTGCTCGACCAGGTCCTCGCCGAGCAGCGCACGCAACCGGCCGAGGGCGCGGACGCACCGGGTGCGCACCGCGGCCGTGCTGGTGTGCATCACCTCGGCCGTCTCCTGGATGCTCCGGTCCTCCCAGTAGCGCAGGACGAGCACGGCCCGGTCCTTGGCGGGCAGCCGTCCCAGGGCGTCGAGCAGGGTGAGCCGTGTGTCGGAGTCGACGCCGCGTGGGTCGGCGAGGTCGGGGAAGAGGTCGGTGGCGCGTTCCCCGCTCCTCCGGCGCCGACGGTGGGCGAGGAAGGTGCGGTGGAGGACGGTCTGGGCGTACGCGGCCGGGTTTCCGGCGCGGGAGACCCGCCCCCACTTCACGTACAGACGGCCCAGGGTCTCCTGGACCAGGTCCTCGGCGAGGTGTGTGTCACCGCCGGTGAGCAGGCACGCGGAGCGGAAGAGATGGCTCGCCCGTGCCGTCACGAACTCCGTGTAGTCACTCTTCGCCCGACCGTCCCGCATCCCCGCGCCCCGCCCTCTCTCGCACCGTCTCACCTCATTGATGCGGTGGGGGCCCAAGAATGTTTCACGGCATCAGAAAATTTTGGCGCACCGGTGATCAGCGGTGCCCCGGGGCCCGGGCCGCCGGGCGGGTCGCCGGCGTCCCGGGTGGTTCCGGCCCGGTGGCCGGTCAGTCGAGCTTGGCGACGGACGTGCGGGCGGTGTCGCGGAAGGCGGCGACGGGGGCGTCCTTGAAGCGGCCCATCTGCCCCCACTGGACCACCGTCACCGTGCGGCCGTCGCGTCCCACGGAGAAGAGGTGGATGTCACGGGTGTACTCGGTGTCGACCTGGACCGCGTACAGCCGTGCGCCCTCCTCGACGTTGACGCGGCCGAGGCTGCGGCCGGTGGCGTCGACGTCCGGGTACTGCGCCTCGGTGCGCGCCGCGCACTGCCTGACGGTGCGGTGGAGCAGGTCCGCGAGGCGCTCGGCGGAGGCGGTGTCCTTCTCGACGACGGTGACCTGACGGGCGGTGGCGTCCAGTTCGGTCCAGAACTCCCGGTGCCGGGAGGTCGCTCCAGGGAGCGCCTGGCCGTAGCAGAACGGGAGCGGGTCGGGCGTCCCCGCCGTGACCTCACCGGCGTACCAGTCGGAGGACGGGTGCGGCGGAAGGTCGGCGGGTGCGAGGAAGCCGGGCGTGGACGCGGCGTGGGCGGCGGTGGCCGTGGTGGCGGGAAGGACGAGGGCGATCGCCGTGGCGGTGACCACGGCTGCGGTGCTGCGGCGCATGCGGGTGCCTTCTCTCTGCGAACCGTGTGTGCGGGTCCAGGTGTCGCGGGTCCCGCGCGCGCCGGGCGGCCCTGATCGAGGCGCCGGCCGGCGGACGAAGTCCCCTTTCCCCCGGTACGACACCTGGCGGACGCCCTTGGTTGCGCCCCGGCGGCGCGTTCACCCCCAGGAGTGCGGGGGCGGGGTGCCTCGGAGGCGGGGCCTCTCAGAGGCGGGGCTCCTCGAGCACCCGCAGCAACCACTGCGCGGTCGCCGGGGGTTCGCCCTCGGAGATGCCCAGGCCCGCGTTGCCGGGGAACAGGCGTCCCCAGGCGGCGGCACGGGTGAGGGCGGCGAGCCGCAGCGCGTGGCCGAGCGCGCGCCGCAGGTCGCGGGCGGTGCGGCCGGGGGCGGTCCACGCGTCCAGGTAGGCGTCGCGGAGTCTCGGCAGCGCCTCGTCGCCGTACTCGTACCGGAAGACCCGGGAGGTGACCAGCAGGCTGCAGAAGGGGTGGGTGACGGAGGAGTCGCCCCAGTCGAAGAAGGTGTGGCGGCCGGGCTCCGGCCGGA
>NZ_JACADT010001008.1:0-2016 GCF_013421635.1 Streptomyces sp. UH6
AGTCGCCCAGCATCACCAGCCGCAGCGGCGGGTTGACCGGTGCGGCGAAGGACGCCCCGTACAGCCCGTCGGCGCCGGGGACGTGCGGGTCGTACCCGTTGGTCACGGTCCGCCGGGCCAGATGGATCTCGGCCAGCAGCAGTCCGGCGGCCGCGGCGCCCGCCAGACCGATCCCGCTCCCGCCGTACGCGGCGCCGGCCGCGATCCGCCGGGCCACGCGTGCCCTCGACGTGCTCGACATCCCTCGCCGCCACCTCCTCGTCGCCGGCGTCCCGTACCGCCCGGTTACTCCTTGCTTGCCCCGTGGAGGTGGTCCGCCAATCGCGATCGTGACGAGTCCGCGACGGTCGGTCAGGGCCCGTAGGGTGGGACCCACCGCATCAATGACGAAAGCGACCGGAGACAACGGTGGAATTCCACGACTCGATGATCAGTCTCGTCGGCAACACGCCGCTGGTGAGGCTCAACAGGGTGGCCGAGGGGATCGAGGCCACGGTCCTCGCCAAGGTCGAGTACTTCAACCCCGGCGGATCGGTGAAGGACCGCATCGCCCTGCGGATGATCGAGGCGGCGGAGCAGAGCGGCGAGCTGCAGCCGGGCGGCACCATCGTCGAGCCGACCAGCGGGAACACCGGCGTGGGCTTGGCCATCGTGGCGCAGCAGAAGGGCTACCGTTGCGTCTTCGTCTGCCCCGACAAGGTCAGCACGGACAAGATCAACGTGCTGCGCGCGTACGGCGCGGAGGTCGTGGTCTGCCCGACGGCCGTCGACCCTGAGCACCCGGATTCGTACTACAACGTGTCCGACCGCCTGGTCCGCGAGATCCCCGGCGCCTGGAAGCCGGACCAGTACTCCAACCCGAACAACCCGCTCTCCCACTACCACTCCACCGGCCCCGAGCTGTGGAAGCAGACGGAGGGCAGGATCACCCACTTCGTCGCGGGCGTGGGCACCGGCGGCACGATCTCCGGCACCGGCCGCTACCTGAAGGACGCGAGCGAGGGCCGCGTCAAGGTGATCGGCGCGGACCCGGAGGGGTCCGTCTACTCCGGCGGCTCCGGCCGTCCGTACCTGGTCGAGGGCGTGGGCGAGGACTTCTGGCCCACCGCCTACGACCGGACGGTGGCCGACGAGATCGTCGCGGTCTCCGACAAGGACTCCTTCCGGATGACCCGCCGCCTCGCCAAGGAGGAGGGCCTGCTGGTGGGCGGCTCCTGCGGCATGGCCGTGGTGGCGGCGCTGGAGGTCGCGAGGAAGCTCGGCCCGGACGACGTGGTCGTGGTGCTGCTGCCGGACAGCGGCCGCGGGTACATGAGCAAGATCTTCAACGACGAGTGGATGGCCGACTACGGCTTCCTGGAGGACACGGGCCCGAGCGCGCGGGTCTCCGACGTGCTGAACGACAAGGACCACGGCATGCCGTCGCTGGTCCACATGCACCCCGACGAGACGGTCGGCCAGGCCATCGAGGTGCTGCGCGAGTACGGCGTCTCGCAGATGCCGATCGTGAAGCCGGGGGCGGGTCACCCGGACGTGATGGCGGCGGAGGTCGTCGGCTCCGTGGTCGAGAAGGAGCTGCTGGACGCGCTGTTCACCAAGCGGGCGGAGCTGAACCACCCGCTGGAGCGGCACATGTCCGCGCCGCTGCCGCAGGTGGGGTCGGGTGAGCCGGTGGAGGACCTGATGGCGGTGCTGGGGTCCGCGGACGCGGCGATCGTGCTGGTGGACGGCAAGCCGACGGGGGTCGTCAGCCGGCAGGACCTGCTGTCCTTCCTCGCGAAGGGCGGGGAGCGCTGACGGCGTCGTCGGCGTTGCCGGAAGTGGTACTCGCGCGTCACGTGCGCGCAGCACGGGGTTAACACGGGTCCGGCATGGTTGTTCCTGCCGGTGAGAGTGGGAGCGGCTCCCCGCCTCGGCCGGTGCGCGCGATGCCCGGTCCTGACCCGGTCCGCGTTCGGCGCGGGAACCGCCGTCGTCCCGGCCCCCCGGCAACGGGGGGCGCGGCGGTTCCCGCGA
>NZ_JACADT010001009.1:0-2014 GCF_013421635.1 Streptomyces sp. UH6
GGCCAGCCACAGTTCGGTCTCCGAGCGGGCGGCGAGCGGGCCGTAGTGGGCGGTGCCGTCGAGCAGCGCGTCGGCGCCCTTGTCGGCGAGGTCGCCGACGACCGGGGCGTCGTGACCGGCGTCGAGCATCCGGGCGCGCAGCCCGTAGAGGCCGAGCGGGGTGAGGCGGACCACCCCGTACCGCTCGAGCTCCTCCAGGCCGTCGTCGTCGCCCGCCGGGGGCGCGGTCTGGCCCTCCTCGACGAGGAGCGCCTCGTCGACCGGCCGGAAGTCGGCCAGCCCGATCGGTTCGAGGATCCGGAACTGCTCGTCCAGCCGCATCATGGCGGTCGAGACCTCCTGGATCATCTCGTCGGTGGGCTCGGCGACGTCCGGGGGCACGATCACCGAGGCCGCCAGCGCGGGCAGCGGCACGGGGGCGCCCTCGGGGGCCCGCTCGTCGGCCGTGAGGAGGTAGAGGTTGCCGAGGACGCCCTCCAGGAACTCGGCCTCGGCCTCCGGGTCCCAGTCCAGCGAGGAGAAGTCGATCTCGCCGCCCTCGTCCATCGCGTCGAGCAGGTCGTCGAGGTCCGGTACGGAGGCGTCGGCGATCGTCGCGTCCAGGGCGTCCAGCCACACGCGCAGGACGTCGGCCAGCGAGCCGGAGGTGAGCAGCGCCAGGTTCTCGCCGGCTCGGACGGTGCCCTCCTCCTCGTCCACGATCTCCACCAGGCCGGTGTCGACGGCGATGCGCCAGGCCTCGGCGGCTTCCGCCATGGCGTCCTCAGCCGCCGTGGTCTCCCCGGCGTCGGCGGTGTCCGGGGTGCCGGCGGTGTCCGGGGTGCCTGGGACGTCCGGGCTGTCGGCGGCGTCCGTGCCGGTCAGCCCCAACGCCTCGGCAGCGGCGGGGAGTTGCTCCTCCACCAGCCCGCCGCCGGAGTCGACCCGGGTGTCCGGGCCGGCCCAGCGGGCCAGCCGGGCCGCCCTGGACAGCAGCGGGGCGGCGAGCGCGTCCCGCGCCAGTTCCGCGTCGGAGGGCAGCCGTACCGGCGGCAGGGGGGTGCTGTCTGACATCGGTTCGGTTCTCCCGGGTCGCGTGGGGCAGGACGACCAGCCTAGACGGGTGACCCCGGCCGCCGGGACGGCATGTCCCTCTTGCGGGCGACGCACCGCGCGATCGTTGACGGGCGACAGACTCTTCAGCTCTGCTTAGCGGTAAAGAGCAGAACTTTTAAGTGGACCTTCACCGAAGGTCGGCCGACACTCCAGACATGACGACACTTCCCTTCGGCCGCGCCCTGTGCGCGATGGTCACGCCCTTCACCCCGGACGGCACGCTCGACCTCGACGGGGCGGCCGTCCTCGCCGACCGGCTGGTCGCGGGCGGGTGCGACGGACTGGTGCTCAACGGCACCACCGGCGAGTCCCCGACCACCTCGGACGCGGAGAAGGCCGCGCTGGTCCGGGCGGTGCGGGCAGCGGTCGGTGACGGGCCCGCCCTGCTGGCCGGGGTGGGCACCGCCGACACCGCGCACACGTCCGAGCTGGCCCGGCAGGCCGAGCAGGCGGGTGCGGACGCTCTGCTGGTGGCCTCGCCCTACTACAGCCGCCCGCCGCAGGACGCGCTGGAGGAGCACTTCCGCACGGTGGCGGACGCGACGGGGCTTCCGGTGATGCTGTACGACATCCCGGGCCGCACCGGGGTCCGGATCGAGACGCCGACGATGCTGCGGCTCGCGGAGCATCCGCGGGTGGTGGCGGTGAAGGACTGCGCCTACGACCTGCTCGGCACGCAGCGGCTGCTGGCGGAGACGGACCTCGCGGTGTACACGGGGTGCGACGAGTACGTGCTGGCCTCCTACGCGATCGGGTGCGCCGGGTATGTCGGCACGGTCGCGAACGTGGCGCCCGCGCACTTCCGGGCCGTCGTGGACGCGTTCGACGCGGGCGACACGGCGCGGGCGGCGCGGCTCCAGCGGGCGGCGGTCCCGCTGATCGGGGCGATGATGTCCGCGGACCTCCCCGGCACGGTCAC
>NZ_JACADT010000101.1:0-10635 GCF_013421635.1 Streptomyces sp. UH6
GACCACGTCCACCCCCCGGCCGCCCGAGGCGGCCCGGAAGGCGTCCGCGAAGTCGGTGCTGCGCGAGGAGGCGATCCGCTCCGCCGGAATGCCCCGCTCCCGCAGGACCCGCTGCTTCGCCTCACTCGCCGTCGCGTACACGGTCGCGCCCAGATGGCGGGCCAACTGCACCGCGGCCGTCCCCACACCACCCGTCGCCGCATGGATGAGCACGGAATCACCGGCACGCAGTCCGCCGAGGTCGACCAGGCCGTAGTAGGCGGTGAGGAACACCGCCGGCACGACCGCCGCCTGGGCGTAGGTCCAGTGATCAGGGATGAGGGTGAGGGCTCGGTGGTCGGTGACGGCCTCAGGGCCGAACGATCCGGAGACCAGACCCATGACCCGGTCACCGGGCCGCACCCCGGTCACCCCGGGACCGACCTCCAGGACCACACCCGCGGCCTCGGCGCCGAGCGGCACCTCCGGCCCCGGATACATGCCCAGCGCGTTCAGCACGTCACGGAAGTTGACCCCCGCGGCCCGCACGGCCAGCCGCACCTGACCCTCCGCCAGGGCACCGGCCGGCTCCTCGGGGAGCAGCGCCAGATTCTCCAGCGTCCCCTTCCCGGTACTGCGCAGCGACCATCGGCCGCCGCCCGACGGCACCGTCAGCTCCCCGCCCGCCGCACGCGCCAGACGCGGCACGAACCAGCCGCCCCCACGCACCGCGACCTGCGGCTCGCCCCACGACGCCACCGGCAGCACATCATCCACCGAACCGTCGGAGTCGACCAGCACGATCCGGCCCGGGTTCTCCGACTGCGCCGACCGCAGCAGACCCCACACCGCACCCAGCGCCGGATCACCGCCGAACGACCCGACCGCCACCGCACCCCGCGTCACCACCAGCAGACGCGCGTCACTCTCCCGCTCCGCCGCCAGCCACTCCTGCAGCCACCCCAGCACCCGCACGACCGCGTCGCGGGTGTCCTCGGAGTCCTCCACGCCCAGCTCGACCACCTGGGTCGGCGCCGCGTCCACCGGTTCGGCGGGGGCGGCCTTGGGCGTCCAGTCCACGCGGTAGAGGGAATCGGTGCCGGTCTCCTGGACGGCGGCGCCGTCCAGCTGCCCCGGCGAGACGGAACGCAGGACCAGCGAGCCGATACGGCCCACCGGCACCCCGATGCCGTCGGCCAGGTCCAGCGAGATCCTGCCGCCCTCGCCCGCCGTCATCCGCACGCGCAGCGCGGGCGACCCGACGGCGAACAGCTCCACGCCGGTCCAGGCGAAGGGCAGACCCGGTCCGTCCAGGTCGGACACGCCTCCGGTCAGACCGATGGCGTGCAGGGCAGAGTCCAGCAGCGCCGGGTGCAGACCGAACCGGCCCGCCTGCTCCGCCGCCTCGCCCTCGAGACCGACCTCGACGAACAGGTCGTCGCCACGCCGCCAGACCGCGCGCAGACCCCGGAACACCGGGCCGTAGCCGTAGCCCATGTCGGCGAGGAGGTCGTACATGCCCTCGACCGGCACCGCCTCGGCTCCCGCCGGCGGCCACTGGACCATGCCCACGGCGCTCTCGGCGGTCTGTTCCTGGCTCTCGGCCACGAATCCGGAGGCGTGCAGGGTCCAGACGGTGTCGACGTCCTCGCTCGGCACCGCCGAGTGGATCGTCAGCGGACGCCTGCCGTCGGACTCGGCCGCTCCGACCATGATCTGCAGCGCGCGGGCGCCGCGCTCCGGCAGCACCAGCGGCGCCTGGATGGTGAGTTCGTCGAGCACCGGGCAGCCGACCCGGCCACCGGCGTGCAGGGCGAGCTCCACGAACGCGGTGCCCGGCAGCAGCACCGTCCCGAGGACGGCGTGGTCCGCCAGCCAGGGGTGCGAGTCCAGCGACAGGCGGCTGGTGAACAGCGACACGTCCTCGCCGGCGACCGCGACCGAACCCGCCAGGAGCGGGTGCGCGGAGCTGCTCAGCCCGGCACTGGCGAGGTCGCCGGTGCGGTTGAAGTTGCGCGGCCAGTAGTGCTGGTGCTCGAAGGCGTAGGTGGGGAGGTCGGTGCGGCGGGCGCCGGTGCCGGCGAAGACGGTGTCCCAGTCGACGGTGACGCCGTGGCAGTGCGCCTCGGCGAGGGAGGTCAGGAAGCGGTCGAGGCCGCCTTCGTCGCGGCGCAGGGTGCCCAGGACGGCGGCGTTCTCGACGGTGCCCTGGAGGCCCAGGCCGAGGACCGGGTGGGGGCTGACCTCGACGAACACGGTGTGCCCGTCGGCGAGGGCGGCGCGGGTGGCGTCCTCGAACTCGACCGTGTTGCGGAGGTTGTCGTACCAGTAGCCGCCGTCCATCGCCGTCTCGCCACCGTCGAGGAGGCGGCCGGTCAGCGAGGAGTAGAGCGGGGTGTTGCCCTGCTGGGGCGTGATGCCGGTCAGCAGGCGGGCGAGTTCGTCGCGGATGGCTTCGACGTGGGCGGAGTGGGAGGCGTAGTCGACGTCCACCTTGCGGGCCCGGACCCCGGCCGACTCGCACGCGGCGATCAGCTCGTCCAGGGCGTCCACGTCACCCGACACCACGGTCGAGGAGGGACCGTTGACCGCGGCGACGGATATCCGGCCGTCCCACGCGGTGATCGTGTCGCGGACCCAGGAGGCGGGCTGCGCGATCGAGACCATGCCGCCCAGACCGGCCAGCGCCGTGATCGCCCGCGACCGCAGGGCGACAACCTTCGCCGCGTCCTCCAACGACAGGATCCCCGCCACCGCGGCAGCGGCGATCTCACCCTGCGAGTGACCGATCACCGCCGCGGGCTGCACACCGTACGAACGCCACAGCTCCGCCAGCGACACCATGACGGCCCACAGGACCGGCTGGACCACGTCCACCCGCTCCAGACCCTCACCACTGCGCACCACATCCAGCAGCGACCAGTCGATGTGCGGAGCCAGCGCCGCCGCGCACTCCGCCATCCGCGCCGCGAACACCGGCGAGGACTCGAGCAGCTCGACCGCCATCCCCACCCACTGCGCACCCTGACCCGGGAACACGAACACGGTCTTGGCCACCCGGCCGGCGGTGGAAGCGGTGGTGACCGCTGCGGACGGTGCTCCTTCCGCGAGGGAGGTCAGGGCCGCCTCGAACTCGCCCGGCGCGGCCGCGACCACGGCCGCGCGGTGGGGGAAGGACGTCCGCGTCAGGGCCAGCGAGTAGCCGACGTCGGCGACCGGCACGCCCGGGTTCTCCCGGAGGTGGGCCAGCAGTCGTTCGGCCTGCGCCTTCAGCGCCTGCTCCGACTTGGCGGACAGCACCCACGGCACCGCCGCACCCGCCGGGGCGGGGACCGCCTCCGGCTCGGCGGCCGGCTCTCCGGCGGGCGCCTGCTCGAGGATGACGTGCGCGTTCGTCCCGCTGACGCCGAACGAGGAGACGCCCGCCCGGCGGGGACGGTCCTCCGTGTCCCGCCATACCTGCGCTTCGGTCAGCAGCCGTACCGCGCCCACCGACCAGTCGACCTTGCCGGACGGCTGGTCGACGTGGAGGGTCCTGGGCAGGACGCCGTGGCGCATGGCCATGACCATCTTGATGATGCCGGCGACGCCGGCCGCGGCCTGGGTGTGACCGACGTTGGACTTGATCGAGCCGAGCCACAGCGGCCGGCCGTCCTCGGGACGGTCCTGGCCGTAGGTCGTCAGCAGCGCCTGGGCCTCGATCGGATCGCCGAGCGTCGTGCCGGTGCCATGGGCCTCGACCGCGTCGACGTCGGCGGTGGTCAGGCCCGCGTCGGCGAGGGCGGCGCGGATGACGCGCTGCTGCGACGGGCCGTTCGGCGCGGTGAGGCCGTTGCTGGCGCCGTCCTGGTTGACGGCCGAACCCCGCACCACCGCGAGCACGCGGTGGCCGTTGCGGCGGGCGTCGGAGAGCCGCTCGACGACGAGCACGCCCACGCCTTCGCCCCAGCCGGTGCCGTCCGCCGCGTCGGCGAACGCCTTCACCCGGCCGTCGGCCGCCATACCCCGCTGACGACTGAACTCGGTGAACGACATCGGGGTCGACATGACGGTGACGCCGCCCGCGAGCGCCAGGTCGCACTCGCCCCGGCGCAGGGCCTGGGCGGCGAGGTGCAGCGCGACGAGGGAGGAGGAGCAGCCGGTGTCGACGGTCGCGGCGGGGCCCTCGAGGCCCAGGGTGTAGGAGACACGACCGGACAGGACGCTGGCCGCGTTGCTGGTGAGGGTGGAGTCGGCGCCCTCGGCGGAGGCCATCAGCAGGGGGGCGTAGTCCTGGCCGTTCGTACCGGCGTACACGCCCGTACGGCTGCCGTGCAGCACCGTGGGGTCGATGCCCGCGTGTTCGAAGGCCTCCCAGGAGGTCTCCAGCAGCAGGCGCTGCTGCGGGTCCATGGCCAGGGCCTCACGCGGCGAGATGCCGAAGAACGCCGGGTCGAAGTGGCCGGCCCCCGCGACGAAGCCGCCCTCGGCGACGTAGGAGGCGCCGGGACGGCCCTCCGGGTCGTAGACGGCGTCGAGGTCCCAGCCCCGGTTGCCGGGGAAGGCCCCCATCGCGTCGACGCCGTCGGCCACAAGACGCCACAGGTCGTCGGGGGAGTTCACGTCGCCGGGGTAACGGCAGGCCATGCCGACGATGGCGATCGGCTCGTCGTCGGAGAAGCCGGTGGTGCGGACCGCGGCCGTCGCGGCTGCGGCTGCCGTCGGGGCGCCGAGGAGTTCCTCGCACAGGAAGGCGGCGAGCCGGGTCGCGTCGGGGTGGTCGAAGACCAGCGTGGTCGGCAGCTTGAGGCCGGTGGCCTCCGAGAGGCGGTTGCGCAGTTCGACGGCGGTGAGGGAGTCGAAGCCGAGTTCCCGGAAGGCCCGGGCGGGCGGGACGGCCTCCGCGTCCTGGTGGCCGAGGACGGCGGCGGCCTCGCCGCGCACCAGACCGATCAGGATCTCCTTCTGGCGGTCGGCGGTCAGACCCTCGAGCCGGCCGCGCAGGGCCGAGGAACCGGCCTGGGCGTCGGGCGCGGCGTCCTCCTCGCCCGCGAGGGCGCGCCGGACCTCCGGGATGTCGCCGATCAGCGGGCGCGGCCGGGACATGGCGTAGAGGGGGGCGAAGCGCTCCCAGTCCATGTCGGCCACGCTCACGCAGGTCTCGTCGTGCTCGACGGCCTGGTGCAGCGCCTCGATGGCCAGCTCGGCGGGCATGGCGGCGAGGCCGCGGCGGGCCAGCTGCTCGCCCGCGTCGCCGCCGGACATGCCGCCGCCGTCCCAGGCGCCCCAGGCGACGGACGTCGCGGTCAGACCGCGCGAGCGCCGGCTCAGGGCGAGGCCGTCGAGATAGGCGTTGGAGGCCGCGTAGGCCGCGTGGCCACCGCTGCCCCAGACCCCCGAGTTGGAGGAGAAGAGGATGAAGGCGTCGAGCGAGTCGTCGTCGAACAGCTCGTCGAGGTGTGCGGCGCCCAGGGTCTTGGCGGCCAGGACCTCGTGCAGCTGCTCCGCGTCGAGGGTGAGGAGGTCGCCGGTCCGGTCGACGCCCGCCGCGTGCAGCACCGCCGTGATCGTCTCGCCGGTCTCCCGCAGGCCGCCGACGAGCGCCTCCAGCGCGTCCCGGTCGGCGACGTCGCACGCGGCGACGGTGACCCGGACGCCCAGCGCGGTGAGTTCGTCGAGCAGCTCCGGGGCCCCGGGCGCGTCGATTCCGCGGCGGCTGGTGAGCACCAGGTGCTCGGCACCGGTCTCGGCGAGCCGGTGCGCGACGCGTGAGGCGATCGCACCGGTGCCGCCGGTGATGAGCACGGTTCCCCGAGGGGTCCAGTTCCGGGAGCCCGGACGGCCGCCGAGCGGGGAACGGGTCAGGCGGCAGACGTACGCGCCGGAGTCCCGGACCGCCCACTGGTCCTCGTCGCCCGCCGCGGCGAGGATGCCGCAGAGGCGGGACGCGCCGCGGTCGTCGAGCCCGGCGGACACGTCGATCAGTCCGCCCCAGCCCTGGGGAAGCTCCAGGGCGGCGACCCGGCCCAGCCCCCAGACGGCGCTCTGTGCCGCGTCGACCACGCGGTCCGAGACGCCGACCTTGACCGCGGAGCGGGTGACGGCCCACAGCGGCGCGGTCGCCTCCATACCGGCGAGGGCGCGCAGCAGTTCCACCGTGGCCGCCGGGCCGGCGGGTACCTCGGGGTGCGTGGAGGACCGTGCGGCGGTGTCCAGCGCGAGCAGCGAGAGCACGCCGTCGACGTCCTCGATGCTCTCCAGGGCGGCGAGTTCGGCGAGGGTGCGCCGGTCCGCCTCGGCCCCGTGCCGGACGAGCCCCGCGGTGAGGGTGTCGGCCAGGGCGGACGTCTCGGCGTCCAGGTGGTCCGGCAGGACGACCAGCCACCGGCCGGTCAGGCGCGCGTCGAGGGCGGCCGCCCCCGGCTTCCAGCCGAGGCTGTACCGCCAGGAGTCGATCGTGGCGTTGGTGCGCCGCCTTCTCCGCCACGAGGACAGGGCGGGCAGCGCGGCGTCCAGCAGCTCGGCGTCGGCGGGGTCGAAGGCGTCGGCGAGGGCCGCCAGGTTGCCCTGCTCCACGGCCTCCCAGAAGCGGGCGTCCTCGGGGTCGAGGTTCTCCGCCAGTTCGGCGACGGGCGACTCCGGCCAGTAGCGCTTCCGCTGGAAGGCGTAGGTGGGCAGGTCGGTGCGGCGGGCGCCGGTGCCGGCGAAGACGGTGTCCCAGTCGACGGTGACGCCGTGGCAGTGGGCCTCGGCGAGGGAGGTCAGGAAGCGGTCGAGGCCGCCTTCGTCGCGGCGGAGGGTGCCGAGGACGGCGGCGTCGGTGCCGGTGTCCTCGACGGTGCCCTGGAGACCGAGAGCCAGTACCGGGTGGGGGCTGACCTCGACGAGGACGGTGTGTCCGTCGGCGAGGGCGGCGCGGGTCGCGTTCTCGAACTCGACCGTGTTGCGGAGGTTGTCGTACCAGTAGCCGCCGTCCATCACCGTCTCGCCACCGTCAAGGAGACGACCGGTCAGCGAGGAGTAGAGCGGGATGCTGCCCTGCTGCGGGGTGATGCCGTCCAGAAGGGAGGCCAGCTCCTCCTGGATGGCCTCGACGTGGGCGGAGTGCGAGGCGTAGTCCACGTCGACCCTGCGGGCCCGCAGGTCATTGCCCTGGCAGTGGGCCAGGAACTCGTCGAGGGCATCGGTGTCACCCGACACCACGGTCGAGGAGGGACCGTTGACCGCGGCGACCGATATCCGGCCGTCCCACGCGGCGATCGCCTCGCGCACGACCTCGGCCGCATGGGCCACGGACACCATGCCGCCCAGACCCGCCAGCGCCGTGATCGCCCGCGACCGCAGGGCCACGACCTTGGCCGCGTCCTCCAACGACAGGATCCCCGCCACCGCGGCAGCGGCGATCTCACCCTGCGAGTGACCGATCACCGCGGCCGGCTGGACACCGTACGAACGCCACAGCTCGGCGAGGGAGACCATGACGGCCCACAGGACCGGCTGGACCACGTCCACCCGCTCCAGACCCTCACCGGAGCGCACGACGTCGAGCAGGGACCAGTCGGTGTGCGGGGCGAGCGCGGCCGCGCACTCCGCCATCCGCGCCGCGAACACCGGCGAGGACTCGAGGAGTTGCACGGCCATGCCCGCCCACTGCGCTCCCTGACCCGGGAACACGAACACCGTCCTGGCGTCCCCCGCGGACGCGCCGCGCACCGCGCCGGGGACCGTACGGCCCTCGGCCAGCGCGGCGAGCGCCGTCGCGAAGTCGTCCCTGCCGGCCGCCACCACGGCCGCACGGTGTTCGAAGCGGGAGCGCGTCAGCGCCAGCGAGTAGCCGATGTCCGCGACCGGCGCGTCCGGGTTCTCCCGGACGTGGGCCAGCAGACGCTCCGCCTGCGCCCGCACCGCGGACTCGGTCCTGCCCGACAGCACCCACGGCACCACGCCGCGGGACGTCACCGGGACCTGGTCGGTCTCGGTCGACGTCTCCTCGGCCGGTGCCTGCTCGAGAATCACGTGCGCGTTGGTACCGCTGATGCCGAACGAGGAGACGCCGGCACGGCGCGGCCCTCCGGTCTCCGGCCACGCACGCTGTGCGTCGATCAGTTCGACCGCGCCGGCGGTCCAGTCGACGTGGGTGGAGGGCTCGTCGATGTGCAGGCTCTCCGGCAGCACGCCGTTGCGCATCGCCAGCACCATCTTGATGACGCCGGCGACGCCCGCGGCGGCCTGCGTGTGGCCGATGTTGGACTTGACCGAGCCCAGCAGCAGCGGCCGGCCCTCCGGCCTCTCCTGGCCGTAGGTGGCCAGCAGCGCCTGCGCCTCGATCGGGTCGCCCAGGGAGGTGCCCGTGCCGTGAGCCTCGACGACGTCGACCTGGTCCGCGGAGACCTTCGCGTCGGCGAGGGCGGCGCGGATGACGCGCTGCTGCGCGGGCCCGTTGGGCGCGGTGAGGCCGTTGCTGGCCCCGTCCTGGTTGATCGCGGAGCCACGCACGACCGCCAGCACCTGGTGCCCGTTGCGCCGGGCGTCCGACAGGCGCTCCAGCAGCAGCACGCCCACGCCTTCGGCCATGCCCATGCCGTCCGCCGCGTCGGCGAACGCCTTGCACCGGCCGTCGCGGGCCAGGCCCTGCTGACGGCTGAACTCCATCAGGCCCGCCGGGTTCGGCATGATCGAGGCGCCGCCCGCCAGGGCCATGGCGCACTCGCCGTTGCGCAGGGACTGCACGGCGAGGTGGAGTGCCACCAGGGAGGAGGAGCAGGCCGTGTCGAGGGTGACGGCCGGGCCCTCCAGGCCGAGCGTGTAGGAGACGCGCCCGGACAGCACGGAGGTCACCGTGCCGGTGAGGATGTATCCCTCGGAGCCGGCCGAGCCGCTCAGGTCGCCGCCGTAGCCCTGGCTCGCCGCGCCGACGAACACGCCGGTGGGGCTGCCCGCGACGGTCGTCGGGTCGATGCCGGCCCGCTCGAGCGCCTCCCAGGAGGTCTCCAGCAGGAGGCGCTGCTGCGGGTCCATGGCCAGGGCCTCACGCGGCGAGATGCCGAAGAAGCCCGGGTCGAAGTCGCCCGCGTCGTGCAGGAAGCCGCCCTCGAGTGCGTAGATCTTGCCCGTGGCGGACGGGTCGGGGTCGTACAGGTCCTCGATGTTCCAGCCGCGGTCGGTCGGGAGGCCCGAGATGGCGTCGCCGCCCGAGGACAGGAGGTTCCACAGGTCCTCGGGCGAGGCGACGCCTCCCGGAAGGCGACAGCTCATGGAGACGATCGCGATCGGCTCCGCTTCCCGCGATTCGACGTCACGAAGGTGTTGGCGAGTCTGCTGCAACTCGGCGACCACACGGGTCAGGTACTCCCGCAGCTTCTCTTCGTCCGCCATCGAAACGTCGCTCCCGTCGGGTCTGACTCACGGTGAGTACTGCTGCTGCTGCTCGGAAGGGAGTGGCAGGCAGGGTCAGGAAAGCCCGAGATCCCTGTCGATCAGATCGAACAACTCCTCGTTAGTAGCGGACTCGAGTCCTGCCATAGCGCCGTCCTGCGCTCCCGTCGCCTGTTCGTCCCCGTGCCCGCGGCTGAGCTTGGACAGGAGTGCCTCGAGCCGCATGACGACCCGGACCCGGCCGATGTCGTCACCCGTCCGTGCGGCGAGCGCCTCCTCGAGGAGGTCCAGTTCCTCGACGGAGGGCAGGACCTGGCCCGGTGCGGTGGGCAGCACCTCGGCCTTGACGAAGGAGGCGAGCGCGGCCGGCGTCGGGTGGTCGAACACCATGGTCGCGGGCAGCCGCAGCCCGGTGGCGGCACCGAGGCGGTTGCGGAGTTCGACGGCGGTCAGGGAGTCGAAGCCCAGGTCCTGGAAGGGGCGCCTGGCCTCGATCTCCTGGGCGGAGGAGTGTCCGAGCACGGACGCGGTGTGCTCCCGCACGAGGTCCAGGACGCGCTGGTCCTGTTCCGCGCCGGAGAGGGCGGCGAGTTCGGCCCGCAGCGCGGGCGCCGAACCGGTCTCCTCGGAGACCAGCGCGTCCTGGCGTGCGGTCAACTCCCTGACCTGCGGGATCTCCGTCAGCAGGGGCCGGTCGCCGCTCATGGTGAAGACGGGGGCGAACCGCTCCCAGTCCATGTCCGCCAGCACGATCGCCGTGTCGTCGTGGTCGAGGGCCTGCTGCAGGGCGACCATCGCCAGTTCGGGCCGCAGGGCCAGCACGCCGTGCCGGGTGAGGGCTCCCTCTCCCCCGCCTTCGCCGGCGCCGGCCACCATGCCTCCGTCCGCCCACGGGCCCCACGCCACCGCCACGGAGGGGACTCCGCGGGCCCGGCTCTGCTGGGCCAGTGCGTCGAGGTGGGCGTTCGCGGCCGCGTAGACGCCGTGCTCGCCGACGCCCCAGACACCGGCGACGGAGGTGAAGTGGACGACCGCGTCGAGCCGCGCCGGGTCGAGGAGTTCGTCGAAGTGGCGGGCGCCTGCCACCTTGCCGTTCGCCACGTAGGCGGCCGCCTCGGGCCCGCACTCGGTCAGCGGGGCCAGCAGGCCCACGCCCGCGGCGTGCATGACCGTGCGGACCTCGTCGCCGTCCGACGCCAGCTTGGCGAGCAGTTCCTCGACGGAGTCGCGGTCGGCGACGTCGCAGGCCGCGACCGTCACCCGGCCGCCCGCCGCCTCCAGCTCCGCCTTGAGTTCACGGGC
>NZ_JACADT010001010.1:0-2013 GCF_013421635.1 Streptomyces sp. UH6
CCAGCGACTCGGCCGTCACCCCGTGTTCGGCGAGGACCCCGGAGGCGATCCCGGGGCGGCCGGCCAGGGCCAGCAGCAGGTGCTCGTCGCCGATGCGCCGCTCGCGGTGGGCCAGTGCGCCCCGCAGCGACTCCTCGAGGATTCCCTTGGCCCCCCGGGTGAAGGGCCGGTGCCCGAGCCGCTTGCGGCCGCCACTCCTCCACCGGGCGAGCGCACCGGTGCCGTGGACGGCCTCGACCCGGGAGACGATCTCGTCCAGGTCGATCCCCAGGCCCGACAGGGCCTCGGCGTCGGCCCCGGTGAGCCCTCCCCGGCGCCGCGCCGCGGCCAGCGACTCAGCCATGGCGTCCCGCCGTTCGGCGAGTCCGAGCGCCGCGAGGGCGAACGACCCGCGGCTTCCGGTGCGGTCCAGCAGGGCGAGCAGCAGGTGCCCCTCGTCGACCCGTTCCGCTCCGGACCGCTCCGCGTGCTCGACCGCTCCGGTGACCACGTCCCGGGCGTCCTTGGTGAACCGTTCGAACATCACTGCCTCCCGTACTTCTTGTGCACGGCCTGCCTGCTCACGCCGAGCTCGGCGGCGATCTCCTGCCAGGACCAGCCCTGGTTGCGCGCGTTGCGCACCTGGACGGCCTCGAGTTGCTCCAGCAGCTTCCGCAGCGCGGTGACCGCGCGCAGTCCCACGCGGGGATCGCGGTCCCCGGCCCGCTCGGCGAGGTCCGTTGCTTCCGTCATGTTGTCAACCATGGTTGACAACGACGCCGATGTCAACCCCGGTTGACATCGGCGTGCGGGAAGGCGGGTCGGCGGTGGGAGCCCGCGGCCGGGGCACACGCAGAAGACCTCCGGCACCCGGGGAACCAGGGTGCCGGAGGTCTGCGGGCCGGGGCCGGGCGGTCGCCCGCCGGGGCGGCGTCAGGCGCCGGTCAGGACGATCTTGCCGAAGTGGTCGCCGGAGGCCATCCGCTCGAAGCCTTCCCGTGCGCGGTCCAGCGGCAGCACCTCGTCGATGACGGGCCGCACGCCGGTGGCGGCACAGAAGGAGAGCAGGTCCTCCAGCTCGTCCTTGGTGCCCATGGTGGAGCCGACCACCTTGAGCTCCAGGAAGAAGATCCGCGTCAGTTCGGCCTTCGACGGTGCGTCACCGCTGGTGGCGCCCGAGATGACCAGGGTGCCGCCCGGGCGCAGCGACTTCACCGAGTGGGACCAGGTGGCGGCGCCGACGGTCTCGATGACGGCGTCCACCCGCTGCGGCAGCCGCGCGCCGCTCTCCACCGCCTCGACGGCCCCGAGTTCCAGGGCCCGCTTGCGCTTGGCCTCGTCGCGGCTGGTGGCGAACACCTTGAGCCCGGCGGCCTTGCCGAGCACGATCGCCGCCGTGGCGACACCGCCGCCGGCCCCCTGGACCAGCACCGAGTCACCCGGCCGGACACCGGCGTTGGTGAAGAGCATCCGGTAGGCGGTCAGCCAGGCGGTGGGCAGGCAGGCGGCCTCCTCGAAGGAGAGCTCCTTGGGCTTGGGCAGCACGTTCCAGGCCGGCACGGAGACCTGCTCCGCGAAGGTGCCCTGGTACCGCTCGGTGAGGATGGAGCGGGGCTCCTTGGGCCCGACCCCGTGGCCGCTCTGCCCGATGACGGAGTGCAGGACGACCTCGTTGCCGTCCTCGTCGACGCCCGCGGCGTCGCATCCCAGGATCATCGGCAGCTTGTCCTCGGCGAGGCCGACGCCCTTGAGGGACCACAGGTCGTGGTGGTTGAGCGAGGCGGCCCTCACGTTGACGGTGGTCCAGCCGGGGCGCGCCCCGGGCGCCGGGCGGTCCCCCAACTCGAGTCCGTTCAGCGGCTGGTCACGATCGATGCGTGCGGCATAGGCGGCGAACATGACCTCGACCCTAGGTCGCGTCCGGGCCTCGGGGAACCATCCGGCACTGTGACGTGGCCGTCACGCTTCGCGTGAACATCCCCACCGCCCCACCGCCTCGCCGTCCCTGCGCCCCACCGCCCCACCGGTCCGGCA
>NZ_JACADT010001011.1:0-2008 GCF_013421635.1 Streptomyces sp. UH6
CAGGGCGGCGAGCGTCTCGACCAGGGCGGTGGCGGCCGCGGGATCCAGCGGCGCCAGGAACGCCCGGTCCACCTCTTCGCGCGCCCGCTCCGCCGCGGACAGCGTGCGTTCACCCTCCGGGGTGAGGGTGACGACGTTGCGCCGGCGGTCACGGTCGCTGCGGTGGCGCTCCACGTACCCCTTCTCCTCCAGCGCGTCGACCACGCCGACCATGCTGGTGCGGTCCATGCCGATCCGCTCGGCGATCTCCATCTGCGACGACTCCCGGCCGTCGGCCTCGATGGCGACCATGACCCCCAGCTCACGCGGGTGCAGGCGGTAGGGCGCGAGCGCCTCCGTCATCTCGGCGGCGAGGCGGGCGTGGGCCTGCTTGAGCAGGTAGCCGAGCCGGCCGGCCAGGGCATCCGGGAGAGGCGCGTGCTTCATGGAATAAGCGTATCCAGGGCTGATGTTCAGCGATACTGACGATCTGCCTTACTGACGATGTCCACCGACGAGCCCAAGGAGCGCGCCGCGCCATGAGCGATGCCTCTTCTCCCCCTTCTCCTCCCTCCTCCCCTTCCGCCTCCCCCGGGGCGATAGGGACCGCGTCGCCCGCCGCACCCGGCGGACCGGACGACGCTCCCGACCCCCGCCGCTGGTGGGGCCTGGTGGTCATCGCCCTCGCCCAGCTGATGGTGGTGCTCGACGCCACGATCGTGAACATCGCGATGCCTTCCGCCCAGAAGGCGCTGGACATCGGTGAGGGCGACAAGGCGTGGATGATCACCGCCTACACCCTGGCCTTCGGCGGCCTGCTGCTGCTCGGCGGCCGCGTCGCCGACCTGGTGGGCCGCAAGCGCACCTTCGTCATCGGCCTGGTCGGCTTCGCCGTCGCCTCCGCGATCGGCGGAGCGGCCCAGACGCCCGGCATGCTCTTCGCGGCACGGGCGCTGCAGGGTGTCTTCGGCGCGCTGCTCGCCCCGTCGGCCCTCTCCCTGATGACCACGACCTTCACCGACCCGCGCGAGCGGGGCAAGGCGTTCGGCATCTACGGCGCGCTGGCGGGCGCGGGCGGCGCGGTCGGACTGCTGCTCGGCGGCATCCTCACCGAGTACCTCGACTGGCGCTGGTGCCTGTACGTGAACATCCCGATCGCCCTCGTCGCGGTGATCGGTGCCTCGGTGCTGCTGCACGACCGCCCGGGCCACCGTGAGGCCCGGCTGGACGTCCCCGGTGTGCTGCTCGGCTGCGGCGGTCTGGTCGCCGTGGTCTACGGCTTCTCCGAGGCCGAGGCGCTGGGCTGGAGCGACTCCGAGGTGCTGACCCTCCTGATCGGCGGCGCGCTGCTCCTGGCCGGCTTCGTCCTGTGGCAGTCCCGGACGGCCACCCCGCTGCTGCCGCTGCGGGTGCTGGCCGACCGCGACCGGGCGGGCAGCTTCCTCACCATGGGCCTCGCCACCATCGGCATGTTCGGCCTGTTCCTCTTCATGACGTACTACCTGCAGGGCATCCTCGGGTACTCCCCCGTGAGGACCGGCCTGGCCTTCCTGCCGATGTCCGCCGCGATCATGATCGGCTCCACCCAGATCTCCGCACGCCTGCTGCCGCGCACCCCGCCGCGGCTGCTGATGGTGCCCGGCATGCTGCTCGGCGCGGCCGGCCTGTCCCTGCTCACGTTCCTGGAGGTCGACTCCGACTACGTGACCCACGTCCTGCCGGGCATGCTGCTCCTCGGCCTCGGCATGGGCCTGACGTTCATGCCGGTCTTCTCCACCGCCACCCACGGCGTCCGTCCGCAGGACGCGGGAGTCACCTCGGCGATGGTCAACACCTCGCAGCAGGTGGGCGGTTCGCTGGGCACCGCGCTGCTGAACACCCTCGCGGCGTCGGCGACCGGCAGCTATGTGGACGCCCACCTGACCGGCGGCGCCGACCAGGCGCGGGTGCTGCGCGAGGGCATGGTGCACGGCTTCACCCAGGCCCTGTGGTGGGGCGTCGCCGCGATGCTCCTCGCCGCGCTCGCCGC
>NZ_JACADT010001012.1:0-2002 GCF_013421635.1 Streptomyces sp. UH6
GGCCTGCGGTGCGTGGGGGCCGGGCTCGCGGTGCCGTTCGCGGTGACCGAGCCGGACGGCGTGGCGCTCAACCCGCTGCTCCTCGCCTGGCCGGCCGGAGCCCCCGTGCGGGACGTCTTCGTCGCGTGCCTGCGTGCCGCCGGGATCGAGGTGCCCGTCTTCGTCGGCAACGACATGAACCTCACGGCGCTCGCCGAGCACCGGCACGCCGCCGGGCGCGGCGCCGACCACCTCCTGTGCGTCGCCACCGGCCACCAGGGCGTCGGCGGCGCCCTGGTGCTGGACGGCCGCCTGCACACCGGGAGTTCGGGGCTCGCCCTGGAGGTCGGACACCTCACCGTCGACTCCGACGGCCGCCCCTGCCACTGCGGCAGCCGCGGCTGCCTCGACGTGGAGACCGACCCCCTGGCCTTCCTCGCCGTGCTCGGACGTGAACCGGGCCCCGAAGGGTCCCTGCTGCGGCAGGCCGAGGACCTGATCCGGGACGGCTACGGCCACGACCGCGCGGTGCGGGCGGCGGTGCACGCGCTGATCGACCGGCTGGGCCTGGGCCTGGCCGGCCTGGTCAACATCCTGAATCCGGACCGGATCATCCTCGGCGGACTCCACCGGGCGTTGCTGGAGGCCGATCCCGGGCGGCTGCACTCGGTGGTGGCCCGGCGCAGCCTGTGGGGGCAGAGCGCCGCCGTCCCGCTCCAGGGATGCACCCTGCCCTTCAACAGTCTGGTGGGGGCCGCGGAACTGGCCTGGCAGCCGGTGTTCGACGACCCCCTGGCGGTGCTCGAGGGCTGACGCGGGGCCGGTGTCAGACCGGGAGAGCCGTCAGACGCTTGCCGTGCAGGCAGAAGACGCCGGTCCCGGTGGTGGTGACGAACCACTCGTCGAGCTCGCCGGAGCCGTCGTTGTACGTCCAGAGGTAGTCGCCGGTCTTCACGTCGAGCGCGTAGACGCCGCCCCGGTCGTTCAACTCCGTGGCCGCGTACAGGACGTCGCCCGCCAGCGCGAAGTGCCACGGGCTGGTGGCCTCCCGCTCGGACAGGCCGGTGTTCTCCCAGGCGACGTCGCCGGTCCGCGGGTCGAGGGCGAACAGCTTGCGGTTGGTGTCCGAGACGTACAGGACGCCGTCCAGCACGGTGGGGCCGACGAACTTGGTGAACTCGTCGGCCGTCAGCGACCACCGGTCCTTCCCGGTGGCGAGGTCGACCGCCAGCAGCTTCCCGTCGTCCGCGAGGATCACCAGATCCCCTTCCACGGCGAACCGCTGGTAGTTGAACTCGCTGATCTTCCGCGTCCACACCTGCTGTCCGGTGGAGGTGTCGCGCACCGTCAGGTTCTTCCGGTAGTCCGTGTAGACCAGGTGCCGCCCCCGCGCGGCCGCGATGATGCCGTGCTCCTCCGTGCCGGCGTCACGCCGCTCCTTCCACACGGCCCGTCCCGAAGCGGTGTCGATCGCCGCGATCACGTTCCGGTCGGTCAGCTCACCGTTCTCCACCTCCTCGGCGATCACGTAGACCTGGGTGTCGTCCACGGCGATCACCCGGGGGTCTCCGTACGCGCCGCCGAGCCTGCTGCGCCAGGTCTCCTCGCCGGTGGCCGGATCGATGCCGACCACGTCCCCGTCGTACTGGCCGCTGGCGAGGTACAGCGTGCCGCCTCCCAGGAGCATCTGCGCGCCCGGCACGGTCAGCTCCTCCCGGGACCACAGCTCCTTGCCGGTGGCCGCGTCGAAGCCCTTGAGCGGGTCACCGGTGGCTATCACCACGCCGTCCGCCACCACGAGGGCATGGACGACGCCCATGGCCTGCGCGGTGGTGTCCTTCTGCCACAACGGCCGGGGCGCGCCGCCCTTGCCGGAGCCCTCGCCACCGCCCTTGGCGTCGTCCTTCCCGGCTCCTGCGGTGCCGGTCCCCGAGGAGGGGTCCTCGTCCTCGGCACGGCAGCCGGCGGCAGCGGTGAGCGCGGCCAGCCCGAGACCCGCCCCGGCGAGGCGCAGCAGGGCGCG
>NZ_JACADT010001013.1:0-2001 GCF_013421635.1 Streptomyces sp. UH6
CCGCGGCCTGCGCCCCCTGGTGCGCCGGCTCCCGGCCGGGCTGCGGCACCGGGTGGTCGAGCACCGGGCCGCCCCGGACCAGTACCGCGCGGTGAACTGGGCGCTCAAGGACCACGGCATCGAGGTGCCCCGCGGCGGCGCCGTGGTCCTGCCCGGCGAGCCGGCCCGCCCCGGCTACGACCGCCCGGACTTCATGGTGCGCAGCGTCTTCCTCGACGGCTCGGAGCCCACCGCGCTCATCGACGTGCTGCACCGGTTCGCGGCCCTGCCCGCCCCGCTCCCCGAGGGGGCCGCCGAGGGCGTGCGGGTGATGCGCGAGCAGTGGCACCTGGTGACCCTCCAGGAGCGGCTGGCGCACGCCGAGCGGCTGGTCGTGATGTACAAGGAGGCACTGGAGGCCATGACCCGCTCCCGGGACCTCTACCGGGAGGCGGCCGAGCAGGCCCACGAGGCGCTGACCGCGCTCCGCGCCTCGGCGGGGCCGGCCGCGCTGCCCGCCCCGCACCCGGAGGACCCGGCGGAGGGGGAGCGGACCTCCTCGCAGGGCTCCGGCTTCTCCCTGCGCCAGTTGACGCGGTCGCTGGAACGGATGAAGGACGCCGGGAAGGCGCGTCGCGAACGCCCGTAGACCCCCGAACCGGTCCCCCACCCCGGGGGACCGGCCCTAAGCTCGTCGAATGGCCAAGTACTACGACGTTCACCCCGACAACCCCCAGCCGCGCACGATCGCCCAGGTGGCGCAGAGCCTCCGGGAGGACGCGCTGATCGTCTACCCCACCGACTCCTGTTTCGCGCTGGGATGCCGGACGGGCAGCAAGGACGGCGTCGACCGGATCCGGGCGATCCGCCAGCTGGACGACCGGCATCACTTCACTCTCGTCTGCCGCGACTTCGCCCAGCTCGGCCAGTACGCGCAGATCGACAACGACGTGTTCCGGACGGTAAAGGCGGCGACGCCGGGCCAGTACACCTTCATCCTTCCGGCCACCCGCGAGGTGCCCAGGAAGCTGGCCCACCCCAAGAAGCGGACCGTGGGCGTGCGGATCCCCGAACACCCGGTGGTCCGGGCGCTGCTGGAGGAGCTGGAGGAGCCGCTGCTCTCCAGCACGCTGCTCCTGCCGGGGGACGAGGAGCCGATGACCATCGGCTGGGAGATCAAGGAACGGCTCGACCACGTGGTCGACGCGGTCCTCGACTCCGGCGAGTGCGGGACCACGCCGACCACGGTCGTCGACTTCTCCGAGGGAGCGCCCGAGATCGTCCGCCGGGGCGCGGGCGACCCGACGCCGTTCGAGTAGCAGGGGGCCCGGCCGGCCGCCGGCGCCGATCGCCGGCGGCCGCCGCTTCCGGAGGCGGCACGCCCGGCGGCGCGGGACCTCTCACCACACTCCCGGCCGGCTCCCCGTCAGGGCTTCGGAGGCGCGGCCGTCGACGCCCACCGGGACCTCCCCGGCCAGCATCACCCGGTGCATGATCCGCGGCGCGCCCGACACCGTGTGGTCGCTCGGCGCGAGGTGGATCGTCGAATGGTTGTCCCAGAAGGCCACACTGCCCGGCTCCCAGCGGAACCGGACCGTGTACTCGGGGCGGACCGCCTGCTCCAGCAGCATCTCCAGGACGCGGGCGCTCTCCGCCCGGGACAGCTCCTGGATCCGCTCCAGGTAGTAGCCGTTGACGAACAGCGACCGCTCGCCGGACTCGGGATGGACCCGGACCAGCGGATGCACCGTCGCCACCTGACGGCCGAGCAGATGGCGGACGTAGGCGTCCTCACCGGGCCGCGGCTGATAGCCCACGCCGAGCCGGTGCTCCGCGCGCAGCCCGTCGGCGAACGCCCGCACCGGCGCGGACAGGCCCGCGTAGGCGGCGGCCAGGTTCGACCAGGTGGTGTCACCGCCGTACGGCGGTACCTCCTCCGCGCGCAGGATCGTCGCGGCGGGCGGGTCGACGCGGGCCCCGTGGTCGCAGTGCCAGCCGCGGAGCAGGCTGTGCCGGCGCCGC
>NZ_JACADT010001014.1:0-2001 GCF_013421635.1 Streptomyces sp. UH6
TCACCCCGTGGGACGGCCAGGACTTCGCCGAGGTCTGGGGCAAGGAGTGGACCGAGGCGCGGGACGTCACCGACCGGCAGATCGTCGCCGAGACCCCGGCGGGCAAGGCGCTGCACGCGCTGCGGCGGGTGATCACGGGGCACGCGCCGACGGCGCGGGCGGTGACGGTGCGGCAGGTCGAGCGGGAACGGTGGTCCGCGTCCGACCTGGCCCACGGCGTCCCCCCGGGTCACGCGGTCCTCTCCCTCACCACGGCCGCGGGCGAGCACGCGCCTCCGCTGCTGACCGACCTGCGCGCCTGACGGCCGGGGACGCCCTTCTCTCAGGACGCCGGCGTCCCGCCCTGGAACCTCTCCAGGTCCGCGGCACGTGTCTGGATCATGAGCACGGCGACCAGGGCCGCCAGCGCCGCCATCAGGGCGGCGGCGACGAACGCCGAGGTGATGCCGGCGGCGAGTGTCTCCTCCCGCAGCTGGGGAGGCAACGCGCCGGTCTGCCGGAACCGCTGCCGTTCCTCCGGCGTGGCACGGGCGAGGAACGCGCGGACGAGGTCCTCGGCCTTGTGGCGACTGCTGGTGCTGAAGACGGTCACGAGGATGGACAGGCCGAGGGAGCCTCCGACCTGCTGGGTCACGTTGAGCACCCCGGAGGCGGCGCCGGACTCCTTCTCGGCCACGTTGGAGACGGCCATCAGCGTGAGGGAGACGAACTCGAACCCCATGCCGAAGCCGAACACGAGCATCGGTCCGAGGATGCCGCCGACGTAGCTGCTGGTGACCTCGAGGCGGGAGAGCCATGCGAGGCCGGCCGCGGCGAGGACGGCTCCGGACACCATCACGATCTTGGGCCCGGTTCTCGGCAGCAGCTGGGAGGCGACCGCGGCACTGACCGCGATGACGGCGCTCACCGGCAGGAAGGCCAGGCCCGCCCTGAGCGGGCTGAACCCCATGACGTCCTGCACGAAGAGGGTCAGGAAGAAGAACATGCCGAACATCGCCGCCGCGAGGCAGAGCATGATCGCGTAGGTGCCGGACCGGTTGCGGTCGCGGAACAGCCGCAGCGGCGTGATCGGCTGCCGTGACGTGCGCTCGACGAGGACGAAGGCCCCCAGGAGGACGACCGCGACGGCGAAGGCGGTGACGGTGAGGGGGTCGGACCAGCTCTTCTCCCCGGCACGGATGAACCCGTACACCAGCGCGACCATGCCGAGTGTCGAGATGCAGGCCCCGAGCACGTCGAACCGTCCTGGCCGGCGTTCCGACTCCCGGATGTGGCGCCGGGTGGCGAGGACGATGAGCAGGCCGATCGGGACGTTGACGAAGAAGATCCAGCGCCAGGTCAGCCATTCGACGAGCACGCCTCCCGCCAGCAGCCCGATCGCGCCGCCCCCCGCGGACACCCCGGCGAACACGGCGAACGCCCGGTTGCGTTCCCGTCCCTCGTCGAAGATGGTCGCGATGAGCGCCAGCGCGGTCGGCGAGGCGACGGCGCCGCCCAGGCCCTGCAGGGCGCGGGCGGCCAGCAGCTGCCAGGGCTCCTGCGCGAGGCCGCACAGCAGCGACGCGAGGGTGAAGAGCGACACGCCGAACGTGAACATCGCACGGCGGCCGAGGATGTCACCCGATCGGCCGCCCAGCAGGAGCAGCCCGCCGAAGGTGAGGGTGTAGGCGTTGATCACCCAGGAGAGGTTCGCCGTGGTGAAGTCGAGCGCCGACTGGATGTGCGGCAGGGCGATGTTGACGATGGTGATGTCCAGGACGACCATCAGCTGGAGCGAGGCGATCACCAGGAGCGGGACGAGCTTGTTGCCGCTCCCCGGAGCCGCCCCGTCGGTGCCTGGCCGGTGCCCCCTCACGCTCGGCACCACCGTCGGCCCCGTTCACTGCCGGCACCGGCCGGAAGCCGGTTCGCGCAGGTCGGCGGCCTTGTCCTCAGAGGCGGGGGCGGGCTCTCCATGGGGTCGACGCTACGGCCGGCCCCTCGCCCGGGCGACCGGTGCGG
>NZ_JACADT010001015.1:0-1998 GCF_013421635.1 Streptomyces sp. UH6
GCCGTCGTCGGGGCAGTGGTCCACGGGTGACGGTTCCTCACATGTGGGGTGGCGGGGCCAGCGTGAAGTCCTCCGCGGCCGCGGGCGCGGTGGTGCGCCAGCCCCGTCCGACGGCGGCGTCGGCGAGGCGGGGGCAGCCGAAGTAGCCGAAGGCGGCGGGGGCGTTGGGGAGCAGTCCGGAGGCGAGGACGCGGGCCACCCGCAGCGGCGTCTCGGCCACGTCCTCGGTGGTGAGGTCGAAGGTCATGATCCGGTGGCCCCGCTCGTGGAGCGTGCGCTCCAGCCGCTCCCGGTCGGTCGGCCGGACGGCGTCGACGGGCACGGTGCCGAGCGCGGGCTCGGTGAAGCGCCGGGCTTCGGCGGCCATCCGCGGGTCCAGCCACACCTGTACGTGGGCGCCGAGGTCCCGTACGTGCTCGAACTGCTCGCCGCAGGCGTCGAGGTAGCGGTTGTCGGCGCGGTGGTCGAGGTAGAGGCCGCGGGCGAGCAGGCCGGCGTCGACGGCCTGGAACACCCAGCCGTCGGGATCGGTGAGGCCCTGGGTGAACACCCAGGTGTGGACGGCCTCGAGCACGGCCTTGCGGGCGGCCTCGGCCGGGTCGTACTTGCAGGCGAAGCCCGCCGCGTACAGGCCGAGACGCGGATCGTGCACGAGTGCGGCCATGCAGGGGGCGAACTCGGAGGGCATCTCGACGAGGTGCACGTCGAGTGCGCACCCGGCGAGGTCGTCGGCGAGGCCGGGGACACTGGCCGGGTCGATGCCGCGGGCGGGTCCGTCGAGATGCCACCACAGTTCCAGGGCGTCCCGTTCGACGATCTCCAGCAGCCCTCGTTCCGCGGCGTCGTCGATGCCCTGGCCGGTGGCTATGCCCGCGTAGTTGAGATGGTGGGTGCGCGGCAGTGAACGCAGCTCTCCCTGGCGCCAGTTGAGGTGGGTGAGCGCCACGGGAGCCCAGACCTCGGTGGTGGTTCCGTCGGGCAGACGCTCGAGGCCGCGGGTCCACAGGGCCGGAGTGTCGTCGGTGAGCGGACGGTAGGGGAACCGGGGGCGGGAGTACTGCCACGGGGCGTAGGCGGGCAGGTCGGCCGGTCCGTACAACCGCAGTCCCTGGTCCGCGAGTTGGGCGGCGGTGGCGCGCAGTGGGGCGAGCGGGTGGTGCGGGGGCGGCAGCCGGTTGCCGCAGTAGCGCTCCACACCTTCCGCTATCGCCGCGATGCGGGCGCCCTCCGGATCGCCGAAGGTGGTGCCGAGGGAGACCCGGTCGGCGGGCCAGAGCCCGAGCCTTCGGGCGTCGGACATCTCGGCGGTGAGCGCCGTGTAGCGGGGCGGGGCTCCCGCCGGGTGCTCGACGGGCTTGACCTTGCGGACGATGCCGCAGACAGGGTCGACGAGGAATTCCAACGGCAGCGCCGTCATCGCAGGACCTCCATGGCCGGGTCGACGGGGGCGGGTGGGGACGGGAGGACGCACAGCTCGAGTCGCACGCCGGCGGGGGTGACGTCCCGGCGGGAGCCGGTCAGCCGTACCGCCGTCACGGGGTCCTCGCCGGTGTGGGGATTGCGGGCGTGGGCGGGGAAGTGGTGGCCGGCGATCTCCAGGCGCAGCCGGGTCCCGGCCGGGAGGCGGCGGGCGATTCGCCCGAGTTCGACGGTGAACCCGTCCTCGACACCGGGCGGTTGGTCTCGCCGGACGATGCCGACGGCGAGCCGTTCGGCGTTCCCTTCGGAGAAGAGGGCCACGAGGCGGGCGGCCCAGTCGGCGGACGGGGTGTCGGCGGTGCCTCGCAGCCGCACCCGTGCCGGTCCGGCCACGTCGAGGGTGCTGGGGAGGGGCCGGGTGGCGAGCAGACAGCGGTCGGGGGGACCTTCACGGGGAACGGCGAGGTCGTCCGAGCGGACCGGGTGACGGGGGTCGGCGGTGAAGGCGGAACCGCGCAGCGGGATCAGCTCCGGCGCGTACGGCGCGCCCTCGGTGGTGGCGGGCAGCCACTGATCGGC
>NZ_JACADT010001016.1:0-1997 GCF_013421635.1 Streptomyces sp. UH6
CCCGCTCGCGTAGGCCGCCGTGCGGGCCTCGTCCTCGCGGGGCGAGACCGGGTACGGGGCCTCGTCCGGCCTGGGCGAGCCAGGGGTACGGCGGGTCTGCGTCCGGTAGAGGACCGAGACGAACACGCCCACCCCGAGGGCCGCGCCCATCACCAGGGAGCGGATCACGCTGGTGGCGGTGGTGCTCACCAGATAGCCCATCGCGACGCCGGTGAAGGCGCCCCAGGCCACGGCGCGTATGCCGCGCGGCAGCCGCGGGGCGAGAGCCCGCATCCCCATCAGCGCCAGCATGAAGACCAACGCCGTCATGAAGCCGTAGAACAGGTTCCAGCCGGTGATGGAGCCGCCGTCACGGGTGTTGGCCGCCGCCCAGTAGCCGTAGACCAGCCCGAGCGTCAGGGGCATGGCCCACATCATGATCTTGGTCCCGCGCTCGCCGAGCAGCCGCAGGTCGGCGCCGCGGCTCGCGTCCGCGCCCTGGTGCCAGGCACCGGGAGGCCGGGACAGGGAGCCCCGTGGGGCGTGTGGCGCGTAGGTCATGGGAACGCTCCTCTCCTCCGGAAGCCAGGGCCTCGGGACCGGGGCGTCCCGACGAGGGCGTCAGGACCGGGGGCCCCGGGACCAGGGCTTCAAGACTGGACCGGATGCGGCGGGTCCGTCGCGGCCTGTGGACACGGCCTGTGGATCCACCCCGGCTCCGGTTTCCAGCGGACACCCGTCCGGGTGAACGGGCAACTCGGGAACGCCCCTGTGTCCACCACCGGATGCACCCCCCTCGTCCTCGTGTTTCGCTGAAAACATGCAGTTCACGCCCCCGGCCGACGGAAGCGGTGACACCGGAGGCCCGGTCTACGACCCCGGGGCGCCGCGTTCCGCCTTCGTCCGCACGGGGCGGCTGGACCGGTACCTGTACTGGCGGGGGCACGCCATCGGCTGGGTGTTCCCGGTGCTGATCGGGCTGGCCGGCACCGTCGTGGAGGTCTCGTCGCCCGACTGGTTCCGGGCGTCGTCCTGGCTGGTGCTGGTCCCCGGTGTGGCGGCCGCGCTGTGCACCGTGCGGGTGACGGCGATCCTGGCGGTGCTCGCGCTGGCCGCCTACGGGGTGATCACGGTGGTGACCAGCCCGATGGTCAGCGTGTGGCCGGTCCTGGTGCTGCTCGTGATCGGCAGCGTGCTGTCGGTCCTCGCCTGCGCGGTCCGCGTCACCCACGCGGCCGAGCTGCTGCAGATGTCCGTGGTCGCCGACACCACCCGCCGGGCGGTGCTCCGTCCCTTTCCGCCCGGGCTCGGTGGCCTGGAGCACGCGGCGCTCTACATGCCGGCCAACAGTGAGGCGAGGGTCGGGGGCGACTTCTACGACATCCAGCCGAGCCCCTGGGGCACCCGGGTGCTCATCGGTGACGTCCAGGGCAAGGGGCTGGAGGTCGTGGAGACGGCGGCCGCCCTGCTGGGCACCTTCCGTGAGGCGGCGTACCACGAGCGGTGCCTGACGACGGTGGCGTCCCGGCTGGAGATCCGGCTGAAACGGCAGGTCGCCTACCGGCTCGCCCTGGGCGCCGAGCAGGACCGGGACCGGTTCGCCACGGCCGTGATGGTGTGCTTCCCGACCGACGAGCCGAACATGGTGGAGATCGTCAACTTCGGGCACGAACCTCCCCTGCTCATCAGCCCGTCCGGCGACACCGGCCCGCTGCCCGGCGCCCACGGCCTGCCGCTGGGCATGAGCGACGTCGCGAACCTGCCGCCGCCGATGCTGCGCGTCCCGATCCCCCTGGGGGCCACCCTGCTGCTCACCACCGACGGGGTCACCGAGGCCCGCAACGAGCACGGCGAGTTCTACCCGCTCCGGGCGGAGGTGGCCCGGGCCGCCGCCCGCGACCCGGAGACCCGCAGGCCGCGCGGCATCGTCCGGTTCGTGCGGGACGGGGTCCTGCTGCACGCCGACGGGCACCTGGAGGACGACACGACCATCTTCTCCGTCCGCCGCCCCCGTCCCG